>JAQUMP010000025.1 GCA_028718065.1 Chitinivibrionales bacterium
GGGAACTAAAAAGGAATGGGAAAGGCGCAGGAGTATTTTACGAGCTGATTTTAAGAAAGTAAGCGCGGGCGTGCCGACACAGGCATCCAGAGCACGCCGCCCGTGGGTTTCCGGAAAGAATCCTAAATTCATGGAATAAACGATGGATGGCCTATACAATCTCAAGCCATTTTATTTTTTGTGGGGTGCCCTTTGTCACCGTCCCTAAAAGCAAACAGTGTCACGTCATCAATTCAGCTACGAAATACGTTTTGCACACGTTGTAATGCAATACCGAGCCAAAAATAAGAAGTCCAAACATGAAAAACGAGATTTAGCCCCGCGCCTTGGAAAGATCGGCGGTATGTACTAAAGAAAAAAGAATTGAAGTGGCTTATAGCATATGCTATAATATATGCTATAAACAAAGTGGAGACTAAATGCACGATATGCCATTCTCAGAATTCGTTAAGAATGTACGAAAGAAACTTGGTTTAAGCCAAGAAGAATTAGCCCATAAAGTTGGTGTTAGCTTCTCAACTCTAAACCGTTGGGAAAACAGGAAGACATCCCCATCTAAATTAGCATTAAATCAGTTCACCGCCTACATGGACAAAATGCCCCAAAAGCGAAAGATCAGCATTGAAGGAGCAATAGACAAGTCTATTCGCAATAACAAACGTGGTAACCAATGATAGCAATTGACAATATAAGGAAAATTAGATTTGAGTCAGTTCCTATTGACGCTTTTTGGAACATTAGTGATGAAAAGGAATTAAAAATACACCGTATACATGCTTATCCTGCAAAATTTCCTGCTTTCATCGCAACGAAGGCATTAGACTATGCCAAAAAAGAAGGTCGTTCTATAAAGTCAATTTCTGATATTTTTTGTGGTTGCGGAACTACTGCGTTTGAAGCACGCAGGAATAATATTTCATTTTGGGGATGCGATATAAACCCAGTAGCAACACTCATTGCAAAAACAAAGAGTCGAAAATATCAGCGGAAGAGGCTTGAAAAATATTACAATGATATTATTGATTATTTTAAAGCGAAGCCAGCACGCGATCAATATTTAGTAGGAAATGAACGGCTAAAATATTGGTATAAACGTAAACAATTCAACAACCTACTACATCTCAAAGCAGGAATTCTCAATCAAACCCCAATTGATAGCTCCTATCAGATGTTTTTCCTTTGCGCATTTTCAAACATTCTTAAAGCCACGTCGAAATGGCTTACCAAGTCCATCAAACCTCAGGTTGACTCGTCTAAAAAATGTGCGGAAGTATTGAATTCATTTAAGAAACAGTGTGATCTAATGTTTGTGGCCAACGATGAGATCGATGATGAGTTCAGTAAAGCGGATTCACAAATCATGACTGAGAACTTTCTTAATGGTATAACACCGCGTCCAAAGGTTGACATGATTATTACTAGCCCTCCATATGTTACTTCTTACGAATATGCAGACTTGCACCAGCTTTCATCCCTGTGGCTTGGTTTTGCAGAGGATTACCGTGAGTTAAGAGAAGGGGCCATCGGTAGCAAGCACCAAAATTACAATTTCGCTCGTGAATGGAAACGGCTAAACAATTCCGGAAGCAAAATCGTTTCACTCCTGATAGATCAGCATAAATCAAAGGCGAATTCAGTAGCTAAGTATTTTCTCGACATGCAAGCTGTTGCCCAAAGAGCATACGGCATGCTCAATAAAAAGGGATTGGCCCTTTTTGTCATTGGTAATACAGAATACAAGGGTGTTCGCATTGATAATGCAAAGCACCTAGCAGAATCTCTTTTTGATGCCGGTTTTTCCACAGTGGTGGCCACCAAAAGAAAAATCAGCAATAAAACTTTGACGCCGTATCGTGACTTAGTCGGCAAATTTTCAACAGATTCGACTGGACGAAAAGTGTATAATGAAGAATTCATTTTAATCGGGAGTAAATAGCATGGCCAAGATTGAACATCTTAAAATTAGGCCGTATGCTCGACTACTAACAATGCTTGGAGAGCAATTAATTAAAAACGAACGCATTGCATTAATGGAGCTTATTAAAAATTCTTATGATGCCGATGCTGAATGGGTAAAAGTGTCTTTCCTTGACTTTGATGAGAATTACAAAATTCAATCAAATTCAAAAATAGTCATTGAGGATTCTGGCCACGGTATGACGCTTGAAATCATAAAGAAACACTGGCTAAATCCAGCAACTCCCGAGAAGAAAATACGCAAGGCTAAAAAGGGCACAACCGAAAAAGGCCGTATTCTTCAGGGCGATAAAGGCATTGGGCGCTTTGCCATTTTGAAGCTTGGACGAGTCATAACAATTATTACGCGGGCAAAAGGTGAAGACACTGAACAGGTCGTAGATTATGATTTTAGCCTATATGATGATGATTTTCTGTCGCATAACAAAAAAGAAAAAGAGCTCTTTTTAGAAGACCTTTCGGTTGCCGTATCTTCACGCCCTTCCCAAACGATAGCACCAGGCCCAATCCTCCTTGGTAGCCAAAAACTTAGGCGTTCACCGTATGGAACCCGAATTGAAATATCAAATCTCAAAGGGAGTTGGTCAGAATCAAAAGTTAGCGATGTGTATCGGGATATTAGCAGGTTGCAGCCAATTTTTGATACTCTTAATTCTGGCAAGAAGGACTTCCAGATTTTCATTTATAAGAATGATGTCGCTTTAAATTTCCAAGAGAAATATATTGAAAAATTACAAAAATTATTAGAAGACCGGGCAGTAATAAAAATTGAGAATGGTAGTTTCGACTCTGTTAAGAACATCTTCACCTTTTTGTTGAATGGTTTGCAAACATCAATATTCTTAAGTGACCCTCTAATAAGGGCCGACACTTTTTTTGCCAATCGGTTTGGCAAAGCTGGAAGGATTTTTGATGAACGCGGCACAGCATGTGGTTCATTTAAATTTGGTTTTTATATTTTTGATTTTAGTGCCCAATCTCCAATGAAATTCAAACTGGATAAAGATGACAAAGAAATCCTAAAAGAACATCGTATTTATTTGTATCGCGATGGCATAAGAGTTTACCCCTATGGCGATCCAGAAGACGATTGGCTGAGAATTGATGCTCTTCGTGGAACAATTTCTGCCGGTGCGTTTTTGAGCAATGACCAGGTTGTTGGTTATGTAAATATCTCTCAAAAAAATAATCCTGATCTTAAGGATAAGACCAACCGGGAAGGCTTATTGGACCAAGGTGATGCGACAGAGGATTTCATAACATTAATCCAAACCTTGCTCTCCTATCTTCGGAAGAAACCGTACGCTCAGTACCGGTTGGATTTAGAGAACAAAAAGGTGCTCGACATCTTTAGAACAGAGCAGGTAATAAAGGATATTGATGAACTAAAAGCTGCTACGCCTGGAAATAGTAAAGCACAAGATATCATCGACAGAGTTGAAAAAGGCTACAAAGCGGAACGCCAGTATTTGATTCAAAGAGCGGAAACGACGGAGGAACTGGCGGGCGTTGGATTATCGGTGGAAACTGCCTCGCATGATATCATGGGCATTATGGCAAAAGTTTTTGCGAACCTTGATGGGCTAATTAAGGACTTAATGGCTTCAAATGAAATCGACAAAGATGAGCTCCTAAAGGAGCTTCAATCAATTCGGGGTGGAATGAGTTTTATTGAAGCACAGCTTAAGGATATACAATTGCTTTTCAAGTCATCCAAACAGCGTAGAAAGCCTATTCTTATCAAGGAAATTGTCGAAAAAGTTGAACGTATTTACAAGAGGCTTTTAACAAAAGAAAACATTAGGCTAGAAATTAGGTCGGTGGGGTCGCCACTTATCGCAAAAACAACGGATGCTGTTCTCCTTCAACTTCTCCTCAACCTTATGGATAATGCAATTTATTGGCTTATGCAAATCAGCCACAAGGAGAAAAAAATTGAGATTTTATTGGATGGCAATAAATGCCAAATGATTTTTGCTGACAACGGCCCAGGTGTGAGTAAAGATGATGTGCCCTATATTTTTGAACCATTCTATTCGGGTAAAGGGCAAGAAGGGCGAGGTTTGGGGTTGTATATTGCTCGTCAACTTTTGGAACGCAATGACTATTCCATTGACCTCGCAGATATAAAAGCAAATAAAATATTACCGGGCGCTAATTTTGTAGTTAATTTCCTTTCTGAGGAAAAATGAATATGACTATAAAGATTAGTGAATTGTTTAAAGGGGTATCCATTGTTATTGATGATGAGGTAGACGACACCAAAGCAAATATCACTCAAATCCTCAAACAGATATCCTCCCTAGAAATACCAATTGTGAAATATGCGAAACTTCCATCTGAGGGCGAAGTGTCACATTTTCAAAATTTATCATTCGTTTTATTCGATTGGAGATTAATAAAGCCAGATTTGTCAACTGCCGATGTTGCGGCAGGCGTTTCTATCCCGCCTGGATTAGAAAATGCCTATATAGAACAGAATATTAGGTTTATAAGGAATCTTAATGCCGTCTGCTACTGTCCTATCTTCGTGTTTACTAATGAAGACAAGGACTTTATTATAGCCAAGCTGAATTCAGAACATGTTTTCGAATCTGATAAACCATGCAATGTACTGATTAGATCAAAATCCACATTGCAGGAAGAAGGCTCACTCCAAAAAGCTATTGAAGAATGGATTAAGACCAACCCGTCAATTTATGTATTGAAGGAGTGGGAACGGGAATATCAGAGAAGCAAGAATCGTCTTTTTTTTGAATTTCAGAATTTAAGCCCTGTTTGGCCGCAGATTATGTGGAAATGCTTTGAGGAAGATGGTGGAAACAAATCACTGGAACTTGGCGAGCTAATTTCTCGGAATTTGGATACAAGAATGAAGCCCTTTGAATTCGATGAGACTTTCCTGAAAGGGACCGATGCGAAACCAGATCGAAATGAATTACGCCAGGTTCTAGAAGGCGCCAAGTTTCTGAAGCAACTGCACGAAAAAGACATCTCAACTGGAGATGTTTACCTCGAAGAATATCAGGATGCGGAGGGTGCAAAACGCCGCTATTGGCTTAACATCAGGGCACAATGTGATTTGGTTCGGAACGAGAACCCCCACCTCTATTGCTTGCCCGGATATGAGCTAACCCAAAAAGCGAATGGCAAAATTGACAACATTTCATTTTCGCAAGGAGAATTCGTGGAGAAAGGTTATCATGCTATTGTTCCGTTTATTGACAATGGTAAGATAATT
Source organism: Chitinivibrionales bacterium (assembly GCA_028718065.1). Classification (GTDB taxonomy): domain Bacteria; phylum Fibrobacterota; class Chitinivibrionia; order Chitinivibrionales; family FEN-1185; genus JAQUMP01. The sequence goes on from JAQUMP010000025.1 coordinate 5,219, forward strand.
GAGTTTAAATTTAGTGAATTTGAAATCCGACAAAAAAGTTCGCTTCCAGGAGCGTCAATTAAACGAATCGGCCGTATTCTTCCTCCATACATAACAAAAATCCAGCAGCGATTTGCTCTTTACTTGCATCGACAGGGTCTGCCAAGAATTCCAGACGAGGCGATCTTTTAATTGTCCCGTAAAAAATGAAAACGGTTTTATGCCTCGTATGGTTCCTATGTGAAAAGAAGGCGCGGGGATTACTAAATGCAAATAGACGCGGTACTGCCGTACAACAAACAAAGCAAGCATTGGGCGCAAAGCCGCCCTCGGCCTTCGGCACATAGCCGGTTTGAACCTCCCTCACCGTCTTCGCTTCGCTTGCGGTGTGACGTCGGCAATCCGGCGACGTCTTGCGTTTGTTAAACGTTAGATGAACCGCGAGGATTAGCATTTCTGTTCCCATGATAAACGAACCATATTTAAATCCGGTTAATGGTTTCGCCCAAAAGCACGGTCCATTTATTTTTATCGGTCTGCTTTTATTGACCGCCGTCCTGTCGTTTACTTCCGCAATAAAAACCTCGGTGACCGTGGATGAATTCGCCGACCTGCCCACCGGCTTGGAAATTCTTAAAACGCGGGCTTTTTACATTGATCCGGGCGTTCCGCCGCTGCCCAAAATGCTGGCCGCTGTGCCCGTCTTGCTTTTTGGCAAGACGCGGTTTGAAAACGCAAAACTCCGGGACGATATTTCCTGCTGGGAACTTGGCTATAATTTTATGGAAGAGAACTCCCGAAATTACCATCGCATTTTTATGATGGGCCGAATGGCCTCAATTATTATCCTTCTCATACTCTGTTTTTTAGCCTGGGGTTTTGCCAAAAGCCTGCATGGGCCGGCCGGGGCGCTGCTGTGCGCCGCGTTCGTTTGCCTAACCCCCGATCTTATCGCGCACGGAAGCTTGACAACAACGGACATCCATTTTGCGGCCGCATTAGTAGGATCGCTTTGGGCCTTTGACGTTTTCTTGCGCAAGCCGGGATGGCGGAGCGCGCTTATGTTGGGCGCAGCGCTCGGTCTGGCGACGGTGTGCAAGTTTACCGGGGTCCTGCTTTTTGCCGTCTTGCCGGCCACGGCCTTAGCAATGTTTTTTACGGAGCGCGCCCGCCCGGAAACTCTGCGCCGCTTTTGGCGCTCACTTGCTTTTGGTTTTATAGCTTTAGGGACTGCTTTGGTAGTAATTAATAGTATTTATTTCTTCCAGGGGATCTTTACAATTCTTGACAAATATGATTTTTATGCCGGCAAAATGCGATTTTTAAAGCACCTGTTGCCGGGGTGGTTGCCCATTCCCTTGCCATACTGGTTTGTAAAGGGGCTCGATATCCAATTGGCCGAAGGCGGATACCAGGCCTATCTGCTTGGCCATTTTAACGGCAGCGGTTTTTGGAACTACTATCTGGTGGCCTTTTTGGTAAAAACGCCGCTACCGATGATTATGGGCGTTGTTGCAGCTTTTTTTATGAGCAGGCGCATTGCTCTTAGGGAAATTCCAATCGTGACGGTTGCGGTATTCTTTTTTGTCTTTTTTTCGCTGGCCGGCCACAAAAATATCGGCATTCGCTATTTGCTTTTTTTATTTCCCATCGCTGCAATCTGGATAGGGCGCATCGCCGCTTCCGATGCCTGGCAAATTAAAAAGCAGGGGAACAAACTTGCGATTATGGTCGGCGTCGCGGGCCTGTGCATGGTTACAAGTGCGTTTCTTGTCTGGCCGAACTACTTAGCCTATTTTAATGGAGCGAGCGGCGGGCCGCTGCAAGGACATAAATATCTTTTGGATTCCAACATCGATTGGGGCCAGGACCTTATCGCTTTGCGCGAGTATATGCAGGCAAACAACATCGATTCAATAAACCTGGCCTATTTCGGACGGGTGAAACCGGAGGTTTACGGAATACGATATCGGGATTTGCCGGCCGGCCCTCCGCCCAAAGGATGGGTTGCCATAAGCGCCAATTTATTGTGGGGCCTGCAATACATGGCAAACGGCAAACCCGGTTGGTGGCCGGAGCCTGAGGTTTTTGCCCGCTATCGCGCGCTTGCGCCCAAAGCGGTGCCGGGGTATAGTATTTATGTTTTTAAGATTGAATAAAAAGAAAATTGCCGGGTTCTTTAAAATTGCATATTTGAAACCGCCATCACGTCCTTCATTGCCGCATCCGGCCTCAGCCTCGCTAAAAATTCCTCGACAGGCATATACAAAACATTCTTTTTTCTAAGTCGTTGCCGGCCGCGGTAGAGAAGCAGAGCGGTAGCTTGCGGATATTCCTCGATAAAAGCACAAAGGCCGCCAAGGTCATCGGACCTGACCTTGTCGGTATTCTTAACTTCGATCGCCGCGAAAACATCCTCACTATAAACAATAAAATCAACTTCACTTCCTGCGCGGGTCCTCCAGTAAAAAAGGTCCGTTCTTTTGCCCCGCAGGGCCGCCCAAGCCCGCAGATGCTGCGCAATTAATCCTTCGAGGGTGGCCCCATCTATTTCGGAGGGATTGTCCAAAGGACCGGTGGGCCGAATCGAGCGGTAAACCCCGGCGTCGAAAAAATAGAATTTTGGGTGGGCGACGAGCGCCCGGACTGCTTTGCGCGAAAAAACCGGCAAGCGGAACGAGAGCAGGAGGTCTTCGAGCACCGAAACAAATCCAACGACGGTGCGCTGCCCAACTTGACAATCGCGAGCAACATTGGCGACATTAAGGACCGCACCCTGCGAAAAACTGATGGCTTCGAGGAACCGTGAGAACCCCCCGATATTTCTAACGATTCCCTCCATTTTTACTTCTTCGCTCATATAAATTCCGATATAGGTCGCCAGCACCTCATCCGGCCGTTTTGCCGCGCAAACCAAGGGAAGACAGCCGGTTTTAAGCGCTTGTTCGAGGCTAAAGAACGCACCCAGTTCGGACGCCAGAAACGGATGAAACGAGCGCAATACCGCCCTTCCCGCAAGTAAATCAATTCCCGTACGCTTGAGTTTCCGGGCGCTCGAACCCGTCAGGATGAACTGCCACCCTTTTTTTTCTTCGATGAGCGCATGGATGAGTCCGAGTATTTCGGGAAGCTTTTGCCCTTCGTCAATCACAACGACTTTTCGGTCACCGCTTTTCCGACCGTCGAGCAGGTTGCGCAATCGTTCCGGCCGGGCGCTTAGCTCCCGGTATTCGTCGGGATTATTAAGATTTACCCAATGTGCGTCCGGATAATTAGACTTAAGCCAGGTTGATTTTCCTGTTCCTCTGGGTCCGAAAAGGAAAAAGCTATCTTCCGGTGGGTTAAAAAAACGCGATACTGTTTCCATATTGAGTCTCAATTAAGAAATACTAATTCTAAATATATAACAAAAAATGGTTTATTTCAAGCAAATTCAGCAATTTAATGGGAAAACGAATAAATAGAAAAACGCTCTAATTTTCCGCCGTTTGTTTTAACTCCGATAAAATCGTAAGAGCTTCAAGCGGGGTAAGGGAATTGATGTCGAGCGATTTAAGCCTGCCGATAATTTCCTGCTTAAGCGAATCGATGAGGTCGAGCTGAACCGCGTCGGGCTTAACGGGTGGCAGTGAATTTTTGTGCCGCGCCAGGGCGGGTTTATGGTCCGGCGTAAGCTCCATGCTTTCCAGGTTGGCCAGGATCTCCCGGGCGCGGATGATAACCGGCCGCGGCACGCCCGCCAAACGGGCCACCTGAATGCCGTAGGAGTGGTCGCAGGAACCTTCGTCGATCTTACGCAGGAAAATAATCTGGTCGTTCCATTCCTTGACTTTTACGTGCAGGTTTTTTATACGGGGAAACAAGAGCGACATTTCCGTGAGTTCGTGATAATGCGTCGCAAAGAGCGTGCGTCCGGCGCGCTGGGGCGTTTCGTGCAGGTATTCGGTTACGGCCCAGGCAATGCTGATGCCGTCGAAGGTGGAGGTGCCGCGTCCCACTTCGTCAAGCAGTATCAGGCTTTTTTCGGTGGCGTTGTTTAAGATGTCGGCGACCTCGATCATCTCCACCAAAAACGTACTCTGGCCGCGCGCCAGACGGTCGGAGGCGCCCACGCGCGTAAAGAATTTATCCACCACCCCGATCTCCACGCTTGACGCCGGGGTAAACGAGCCCATCTGGGCCATGAGCGCGATAATGGCGTTCTGGCGCAGGTAGGTGGATTTTCCGGCCATGTTGGGGCCGGTAATGAGCAGAATCTGGGACTGGTCGTGGCGGATTTCGGTGTGGTTGGGAATATACTGGTCCTGCGGATGCATGCGCTCCACCACCGGATGGCGGCCGTCGCGGATAATGAAATCCAGCCCGGTGTTGAGCTTTGGCCTGCAATAATTATTGGCGGCGGCCACGGCCGCCAGCGTTACCAGCACGTCGAGCAGGGCGACCGCCGCGGCCGCCGTTTGAATGCGCCGGCACTCTCCGGCGATGCTTTTGCGCAGCAGGCAGAAAAGCTCGTATTCCATCTGCTGGTGACGCTCTTCGGCCCCAAGAATCGTGTTTTCCATTTCCTTGAGCGCCGGAGTGATAAAGCGCTCGCCATTAACGAGCGTTTGTTTGCGGATGTAATCGTCGGGTACAGCCGCTGCGTTGGCTTTTGAAATCTCGATATAATAGCCGAAGACCCTGTTAAAGCCGACTTTGAGCGATCCTATGCCGGTGCGTTTGCGCTCTTCCTCCTGCAAACGCGCAATCCACTGTTTACCATTGGTGGCCGCGTCGCGGACGGCATCGAGCTCGGGCGAAACTCCCGGCCGGATAAGGTTCCCATCACGTAAAGAGAGCGGCGGGACGTCAACCAGAGTGGCTTCGATCTGCCGGACGATGTCCCCAAAACCGGTGAGGGTTTCACCGATTGATTTAATGAGCGCAGCCGTTGAGGCGTCGGCGAGTTTGCAGAGCGCCGGAAAGACCATCAGCGATTTCTTAAGAGCGGCCACGTCGCGGCCGTTGGCGCGCTCCACGGTAATGCGTCCGATGAGCCGCTCGATATCCGCGACCTGCTTTAAGAGCAGCTCAAGCTCGCCGCGCGCAAACAGGTCCTTTTTAAGCCATTCTACACTGTCAAGGCGCTCGTTGATGGCCGCGCAGGATTTAAGCGGGGTGACGATAAAGCGTCTGAGCAGGCGCGCGCCCATGGGGGTGCCGGTATTGTCGAGCGCGGCAATCAGCGTGCCCTCGGTGTCGTCGGCATGCAGGGGTTTTAAGAGCTCAAGGTTGCGAATGGAGGCGCCGTCCAGTTGCGCAAATTCGGCGGTCTGCGGGGTCTGCAGGGCGGCGATGTGGCGGCAGTCGTTGCGCTTCTGCTCCTTGACATAGGCCAAAAGCGCCCCGGCCGCGGCCAGACCGGCCGGAAGAGCGGCCAATCCGAGCTCGGTAAGCGAGCCTGCTTTAAAATGGTCCTGCAAAACCTGCCCGGCCTGCTCCTGAGAAAATTTCCAACCCGGGTATCTTGACAAAACGACCGGCTTAAAACGCTCGGCAATAAGCGCCTTAAAGCGGTTGCCCTTATTGTCGGCGATAACGATTTCGCTTGGGTCTACGCGCATGATTTCTTCGGCCACGGCGGCAAATTCCAGTTCCGCGACGCTGAAGTGCCCGGTGGAAAGGTCGCACACCGCGCAGCCCGCGCGGCCGCTGTCGCCGGCGAGGCATAGGATAAAATTATTGGTTTTTTCGTCGATAAAGGAGTCGTCGGTGGCCGTGCCGGCGGAGATGATTTCGATGATGTCGCGTTTGACAATGCCCTTGGCGGTTTTGGGGTCTTCAACCTGCTCGCACACGGCGATCTTATGGCCGGCCTTGACAAGGCGGTTGGCGTAGCGGTCGAGCGCGTGGTACGGAAACCCGGCCAGAGGCGTGTTGTCGGCCCCGCCGTGGTTGCGGCTGGTGAGGGTTATGCCTAAAATGCGCGAGGCTATGCGCGCGTCTTCGTTAAAGAGCTCGTAAAAGTCGCCCATGCGATACAGTAATAGTGTGTCTGGATTTTGGTTTTTAATCGCCTGATATTGCTTCATCAGGGGGGTTGTTAAGTCTTCGGGTTTTGAATTTAAAGAATCCATAATAAAAATAAAATAAATTATTTGGTAGGGGTTCCACCCCTAAGACCCCGCAGGGAAAATGCTTATTGTAGTTAAAGGATAAAAAAATATACTTTGCAAAATGATGGGTTCAAATTGAAAGGTAAGAAGTTAATTTTTTAAATATAATAAGCATTTTCATTACGGGATATAAAGGGCGGCAGCCCTTTCCATCTGAATTTTATCAACCTTCTGCAGGAACAGTGCCCTTTCCATCTGGATTATTTTCTGGATTTATAATTTCAGCAATTTCAGGATTTTCTGTCTGCGCCGTCTTAACTTCTTCCTCCAGCATTACCTCGCTCATATCGCCCAGCTTGTCGCGCGCGAGGGCCTCGAATTCCTCAATATTCGGCAGATCGCCCAAGGCGTTGAGGCCGAAATAAATCAGGAAATCGTTGGTAGTGCCATAAAGCAGTGGGCGACCGGGTTTTTCGCTGCGGCCGGTGATGGTGATAAGCCGCCGTTCCAGAAGCGTTTTCATGGCGCCGTCGCACTCCACGCCGCGGATGGCCTCGATCTCGGCCTTGGTAATGTTGGGCTTGTAGGCGATAATCGCAAGCGTCTCGAGCGTCTGCACCGAGAGCCTGCGGCTGGCTTTTTCCGTAAAGAGCTGGCGCACCCAGGCCTGGTAATAGGGCACCGTGCGGAACTGAAATCCGCCGGCCAGTTCGACGATTTCAAAGGGATGGCGCTGCACCTGCAATTGCACGTTGATGGCATCCACCATGCGCCGGATATCGCGGGCGTCGGGCTGGCCGGGCACGATCGTTTTTAAGCGCGCCAGCGAGAGCGGCTCGTCCGAGGCGAAAATAAGGGCTTCACAAACGCGAAAAGCCTCGGAGTCCTCGATGCTTTGCGGGGATTTTCGGCCCTTTTTGGAGGCGGCCGGTTCGCCTTCGGCGGGAGCGGTTTCTTCCGGCGCGGTTTCGTCGCCGGCATCGGAACCGATGGCAGGGTCCGTAACTCCTGCGGATGCCGCCGGTGCGGAAGTATCTTCCGTCAACGCGTCGGCCTGGGTCGGCTCTATTGGGGTTTGGTCCTGATCGTTCTTTTCGTTTTCGGTCATTGGGGCAATGCCTGGTTGAGTTTTGAAGAAGTGTCTTGCACACCCGGCGCGTTATCGGTCGCGTTATTTTCCGGTTTTATTTCTTCCTGTGCCGCGGAGGCAAGTGACGGGTCGGGCTTGCGGCCGGACACAAAGATCGGCCCGAAAACATCTTCCTGACGAAATGCGACAAGCTGCATTTTAATAAGTTCCAGGATCGCCATGAAGGTGACGATCAGGACGATTTTACGAGTGTCGTCCGAGAACAATTCCTCGAAGGGCACTTCGGCGTTGTCCGATAAAATGCCGAGAACATGGTCGATGCGGTCGTCGATTTTAATATTTTCGAGCTTTACCGTATGCCGGTACTCGTCCGTGGCGCGCTTGAGCACGTTCTGAAAGGCGGCCAGAAGATCGTACATGGTAAGTGTCCCGGGCATGATCGCCCCGGCCGCTTCGCCGGAGGCTTCCAGGGCCTCCATCCGGCCGCGCGGAAAGCTGCCGCTCTGGTGGGCCTCGAGCTGCTTGAACGATTGGGCCGCTTCCTTGAATTTTTTATACTCGATCAACTGGGCGATAAGCTGCTCGCGGTTGTAAATGCCCTCTTCTTCGGGCAGCGCTTCGGCGTCGCCGGCCGGCAGCAGTTCGCGCGCCTTGAGGCGCACGAGCGTGGCGGCCATGTGCAGGTATTCGGCGGCAATGTCGATGTTAAGGTCGCGCATGAGGTCGAGGTATTGCAGGTATTGCTCGGCGATCTGGGAGACCGATATTTCCGTAATATCAACCTCGGAGCGGTTGACAAGGTAGAGCAGCAGGTCGAGCGGCCCTTCAAAAACATCGAGCTTTACTTCGTATTCCTGGTTTACCGGCACGCGATACCCTCGATTTCGATCAGGGCGTCTTTGGGCAGGGCCGAAACCTCTACGACCGAGCGGGCGGGTTTCCAGACGCCGAAGGCCTGCTGGTAAGCCGTATTGAATTCCGCAAAGGAGGCCATGGAACGCAGGAATACCGTTGTTTTAACGACGTTCTTGAGCGAGAGACCTTGACATTTAAGAACTTCCGCCAGGTTGTTGAGGGCCTGCTTGGTCTGCTCCGCCACGGTTTTGCCCTTAATCTTTTCGGTTTTAGGATCGAGCGCGATCTGCCCGGACAAAAAGATAACGTTACTGGCGCGTACGGCCTGGCTGTAGGGTCCTAGCGGTGTCGGGGCCCGATCGGTTGCAACGACAAAAATATCCATGCTGGTTTACTCCACGGTTACGCTTTTGGCGAGGTTACGGGGTTGATCGATTTCGCAGCCGCGCGCGGCGGCGATATAGTAGGCCAGAAACTGCAGCGGGATCACCGCGAGCAGCGGGCTGACCATGGGAATAGTAGTCGGAATGTAAATGACATGGTGCGCATACTTGGCGATCTCGGCGTCGCCCTCGCTGGCAATGGCGATGATCTTGCCGCCGCGCGCGCGCACTTCTTCCATGTTGGAAAGGATTTTGTCGTAGACCGCGTCTTTGAGTGCGATGAATACCGTGGGCATGTCTTTGTCGATTAAGGCAATGGGGCCGTGCTTCATTTCGGCCGCGGGGTAACCTTCGGCGTGGATATAGGAGATTTCCTTGAGCTTGAGCGCGCCTTCGAGCGCCACCGGAAAGTTAAAGGAGCGCCCCAGGTAAATAAAATTATTGTGGCGCGCGTAAATCTGGGCGATCTCCTTGATCTGCTCGTGATTTTTAAGGATTTGCGCGACCTGATCGGGAATGGCGTTGAGCGCCTTGGCAATAACGATGCCGTCGGTATGGGAGATGCGGCGCATGCGGCCGAGCATGAGCGTTAAGAGCGAGAGCACCGTGAGCTGCGAGGTAAAGGCCTTGGTGGAGGCCACGCCGATTTCCGGTCCGGCATGCAGATACATGCCGCCGTTGGTTTCGCGCGCGATGGACGATCCCACCGCGTTGCAGATGCCCAGCACGGTCGCGCCTTTGCGCGTGGCCTCGTGCAGGGCCGCCAACGTATCGGCGGTTTCC
>JAQUMP010000026.1 GCA_028718065.1 Chitinivibrionales bacterium
GGCCTTACCGGGAGGCGAACGCCAAGGCCGAAGAGATCCGCAATATTTTACAGGTGCTGCAAATCCCCATGCCGCCCGGCGCCACGGCGCGGCAATTGGTCGACCAATACCAAAAATCGGTCACGACCCTTGCCCGCGGCGCGACCCGTTTTTATATTGCGCGCGATTCCCTTGACACAACGCGCATCCGGGCGGTGGCCGTGGCTTTCGCCGGCCCCGGCATCTGGGGCCTTATAAAGGGTTTTCTGGCATTTGACCCGGACCTTACCACCATCCGCCGCATCTCATTTTACCAAAACGAAGAGACGCCGGGGCTGGGCGGCGATATCGCCACGGGCTGGTTTTGCGATAAATTCATCGGCAAGAAAATCCGCGACGAATCCGGCCGGGCCGGTTTTAAAATCCGGCGCAGCGGGGCAACGGGGCCCACGGAAATCGATGGAATCAGCGGCGCCACACTTACCTGCGGTAAAGTTGAAAAAATGCTGAACGTGGTCATTGCGCAGATCGATAAGGAGGGCAAAATTGTCCAATAATATTTCTCCGGTCGCGGGCATGACCCACTGTGGCGCCTGTGACGGCAAGGGCATGAAAACTTTTAAGGATGGGGTGCTTCTTAATAATCCCATCTTTGCGCAGGTTCTGGGGATCTGTTCGGCTCTTGCCGTTACCAGCAAACTCGAGACTTCGCTTGTCATGGGAATTGGGTACGTGGTGGTCTTATCGCTCTCGACATTCGTCGTGTCGCTTATTCGCAAGACCATCCCGCACCGTATCCGGATTATTACCCAGGTGCTTGTCGTATGCGTGTTTGTTATTTTGCTCGACCAACTGCTCAAGGCCTTTTTCTGGAACATCTCGCGCGAGCTTGGCCCCTATGTGGGGCTCATAATCACCAATACGCTCACGCTGGGGCGTACCGAAGGATTTTCGATCCAGAACAAACCGCTTTTATCGCTGATCGACGGTTCCGGTAACGGGCTCGGCTATGCGCTGGTGCTCGCCATTATCGGGACGATCCGGGAGCTGCTCGGCACGGGAAAAATACTCGGGCATGTTATTTTGAGCGCGCATTTTTATACGCCCAACCAGCTTATGGTCCTGGCGCCCGGCGCTTTTTTTGGTCTTGGGATTCTGATCGCAATACTTAATTTTACGGTGCTGAAACCGCAGGAGGCCAAAAAATGAACACCACGCCGGCCTATTTGATCTTTTTTGCGGCCCTCTTTACAAATAATATTCTGCTCTCCAATTTCCTGGGCATGTGCCACTGGCTGGCCTGCACGCGCTCCATGTTGTCGGCCACGGGGCTCGGCCTTGCCATGACGATTGTTACCGGCCTTACCACGATTCTTAATTACCTTATTTATTATCACGTGCTGGTGCCGCTCGGGCTCGAATATTTAACGTTTCTCATGTTCATCGCGGTCATAGCCGCCTTCGTGCAATTAACCGAAATGATCGTGGAGCGCTTTAGCCCCAAGCTTTATTACGCGCTGGGGATCTTTTTGCCCCTCATGGTCGTAAATTGCACGATCATGGGCGCCGCTTTATTTATGGTAGTGCGCCACTATGCCTTTATGCAAACCGTAGGATGGGGATTCGGCGCCGGCGGCGGCTGGATGCTCTCGGCCGTGCTCATGGCGGCGTTGCGCAAAAAGGCCGGATATTGTAATCCGCCCAAGGCGTTCGCCGGCGCGGGATTGGTCATGATTATCGCCGGGTTCATGGCCATGGCGTTCATGGGCTTTGCCGGCATGGTGGCGATTGAATAACGGGGACAAACTATGATTTACCTTTACGCAACATCCGTTTTTATCGGCTTTATGGTGGCCTCCACGGCGCTGCTTTTAGTTGCCGAGCGCTATCTTGCCAATTACGGCACCTGCAAAATCGACATTAACGCCGGCCATAAAAACCTTGAGGTTCCCGGCGGCTCGTCGCTCTTGTCGTCGCTCATCGACCAGCAGATTTTTATTCCCTCCGCCTGCGGCGGACACGGCACCTGCGGTTTTTGCAAAGTGACCGTGGCCTCCGGCGGCGGCCCCATCCTGCCGACGGAAATGACTTTTTTAACGCGCGCGGAGCAGCGCGCCAACGTTCGTCTTGCTTGTCAAGTAAAGGTCAAGAACGACCTGCAAATTTCCATCCCGGAGGAAATGCTCAATGTAAAGCTTTTTACGGCGGTGGTGGCAAGCACGCGCGACCTCACGCACGATATTAAAGAAATCCGCCTGGCGCTGCAGGAGCCGGCCGAAATCGACCAGCGTCCCGGCCAATACGCGCAGGTGCGCGTACCCTCCAAAGACGGGCCGGTTTTCCGCGCCTATTCCATAAGCAGTCCGAGCTACGACAAAAACCTTATCGAGCTCAATGTGCGCTTGGTGCCGGGCGGGCTTGGATCAACCTATCTGCACCAGCTAAAAGTCAACGATCAGGTTTTCTTTACCGGGCCCTACGGCGAATTCCGTTTGAGCGAAGAGGCGGCCACCGAAATCATCTGCGTGGGCGGCGGATGCGGCATGGCTCCCATGAAAAATATCATTTTTTCGCTCTATGCACGCTGGCCGGAGCGCTCAACCTGGCTCTTTTTCGGATGCCGCACCACGAAAGACGTTTTTTATCTGGATGAATTTCTCGCCCTGTAAAAAAACATCCCAATCTTAAAGTGGTTTACGCCCTGTCCGATCCGCTTCCCAATGGCGAAACCTGGAGCGGCGAAACCGGCTTCATCCATTTAGCCATTGACAAAAAGCTCGAAAAGAACATTAAGCGCCAGGCCTTTTTGTGCGGCCCGCCGCCCATGATTAACGCGGTGACGGTCGTTTTAATTGAAAAGGGACTTAAAAGCGAAGATATATTTTATGATAAGTTTTAATAGAGGGGGCACACTATGACCGGCGCAACCGTAGGCACCATGCTTGACGCGGCGCAAGAATTCGGAATCGTACTTGAGCGGTTCCTCGCGGGAGTCCGCGATTCCGCCACGAGCGACAATACGCGCCTGCTTACCTATTACCTCGCGCGCCTTAAACGCAACCTGCCCAACACCCATAAATTATTTACCGATACGCAACTTGCCCAGATGCGTGCGATTCCGCTTAAGACCATAAACGCCCATTTTGTCGCCGAGCGCTGTTTTGACAACCGCTTCCTTGCCCCGGAGGTAAAGCCTGCCGAGCTCTTGGAAACCGCGATCGAACTCGTGGATATTCTGTTGTCCTTTTATCAATGGCTGCTCGATCAACCGCTCAGCAATGAGGCGCACGGCCTGCTTGAACTTTTGGTCAAAACGGAGGAACGCGGTCTGAGCGATCTTAAAAAAATCAAGGAAACGCAACGGTTTTAATAAAGGAGATACCTATGAGTTACATCATGGTTGTTGATGACGATCCCGATCTGGCCGATGCCACCGCCACCGCGCTTAAGGCCGATGGGCATGAAGTCCTGATTCATCTTGACATTGATAAGGCCTTTGAAAGTTTTCGGAACAGACGCCCGGATCTGATGGTGCTCGATGTTATGTTTCCTGACAATTCCTCGGGCGGGTTCGACCTGGCGCGTAAAATCGCGGCCGAAACCAAGGATGTGCCAATCCTCATGCTGACGGCGGTCAATGCCCATTTTCAACTCGATTTCAGCGCCGGCGACATCGACCAGGAGTGGATGCCGGTGACCGATTTCATGGAAAAGCCGGTGAATTTTGAGGAGTTAAGAAAAAAGGTGGTCGATCTGATCGTCAAAAAGAAACAACAGAACGCTAAAAAATGAATGAAGAAAATTGCAATGCCTCGCGCGCGCTGAATTGTTCTATTGTCAAGCTCAATGCCCGGACTAATTTTTTAATCGCCGCTGTTTTACCCTATCGGAGTCTCTTGTGAAAATCGCCGTATCGGGCAAAGGCGGCGTGGGCAAAACCACGCTGGCGGCCCTCTTGTGCCGCTATTTTGCGGCCCAGGGTCGGCAGGTAATTGCCATCGATGCCGATCCCGACGCCAACCTTGGCGCGACTCTGGGATTTCCGCGCGATCTGGCCATTACGCCGCTTATAGAAATGAAAGAGCTGATTCGGGAACGGGTCGGTGTTGAACCGGAGCAGCCCACCGTTTTTTTTAAAATGAACCCCAAAGTCGATGATATCCCCGAACGTTTCGCGGTGCAAGACGGCAATATCCGGCTCATGGTGATGGGCACGATCCGCCGCGGCGGCAGCGGCTGTGCCTGCCCGGAGAGCGTTATCGTAAAACAACTAATCGGCCATTTACTGGTTGAGCGCAAAGATGTTGTGGTCCTCGACATGGAAGCCGGCGTCGAACATCTTGGCCGGGGCACGGCCCAATTCGTGGACGCGCTTTTAGTGGTGGTCCAACCAACGAGCGCAAGTCTTCAGACCTATGCTCGTATAAAGATTCTTGCCGCCGATCTTAAGATACCTCGGATTGTATTGGTGGGCAATAATATACACTCTCCAGACGATGAGGCCAGAATTGTCCGTGAAACCGGAGAAAAACTCTGGGGCGCGATCCCGGCATCGGAAAGTTTGGCCGATTTTAGTGGCGGAAGGGTTGAAATCGCGGTGGAAAATGAGATTAAAAATATTTGTGATAAATTAGAAAAGATTTTAAATTCTTAAACGTAAGTACATTATGTTTAGTGATTCTATAAAGTTTTAAAGGAAGAAAACTTGATTTAGTAAGGTATGATGTGGTGGGGTGTGATGTATTTATTGGCATTGCATATGTTTTAATTTATATTATTTGTTTTTTTGTCGGACCATTTTAGCTTATAGTATTTAATTTTAATGGTTTGATAATGATTTAAGGAGTATCAGCAATGGAAAAACAGCAACGGGAACGATCGGTCGATGCGGCGTCGCTTGCCGCCATCGAACTCGCCAAATCGGGTGGAATGGAAACAGCCTGGGATCGTCATGAACAGCAGTCGCCCCGTTGTGGCTTTGGCGAACAGGGACTCTGCTGCAAGGTTTGCGACATGGGACCCTGCCGCATCGGTCCTGCGGGTAAGGGAAAGCAGCGCGGTATATGCGGCGCCAACGCCGACACCATTGCCGCGCGTCAACTAATCCGCCAGGTTGCCGCGGGCGCGGCGGCGCACTCCGACCATGGACACGATATCGCCAAGGCGCTGCTGCATACCGCCGAAGGCAAAACCGAGGGCTATTCCATTAAGAGTCCCGAAAAACTTTATTCAATTGCGCGCGAATGGGGCATTCCTACCGACAAAAAAACAATAAACGAAATCGCCGTCGCGGTCGCCAGGGCTGCCCTGGACCAATTCTCCCAGCAGGAGGGCGAGCTTAAATTCATGGCCGGACGGCCGCCCAAGGCAACAATTGACAATTGGCATAAGCACGATCTTATGACCCGCGGGGTAGAACACGAAATCGTGGAGACCCTGCATAGAACGCACGAAGGCGTCGATGCCGATTACAAAAACCTGATTCTTTTCGGCTGCAAGACCGCCTTGGGCGACGGCTGGGGCGGCGCCATGATCGCCACCGAACTGGGCGACGCATTATTCGGCATGCCCGAGCCGGTGCGCAGCAAGGTGAATCTGGGCGTGCTCAAGGAAGACGAAGTAAACATCGAGGTGCATGGTCACGAGCCCACGCTTTCCGAGATGGTGGTGTTCGCTTCGCGCGACAAAGAGTTATTAGCCTTGGCGCACTCCAAGGGCGCCAAAGGCATTATGGTGGGCGGCATCTGCTGCACGGCCATCGAGATTCTTATGCGTCAAGGCGCGCCGGTGGTGGGCAACTTTTTGAACCAGGAATTGGCCATGGCCACGGGCGCCGTGGACGTAATGCTCGTAGACGTGCAGTGCATCATGCCGGCGCTGGCCGACCATAAAACCCGCTTTCATACCAAGCTCATAACCACGAGCAAAAAGGCGCGCATTGAGGGCGCCGAGCATATTCAGTTCGACGAAACCAAGGCGCTCACCATCGCCAAGGAAATCGTCAAGCGCGCCATTGAAAACTTTCCCAACCGCCGCACCGTCAACATTCCGCCGCAGACCACCGAACTCGTCGCGGGCTTTACGGTTGAGAATACGTTCCACCATCTGGGCGGGACGTTCCGCTCGTCCTTCCGGCCGCTCAACGACGCCATTATTGCCGGCCGCATCCGCGGCGTGGCCGCGGTCATCGGCTGCAACACCGTAAAAAAGACCCAGGATCAGAGCCATCTCGCCATGGTCAAGGAGCTGCTGCGCAACGATGTGCTCGTGGTCATGACCGGCTGCGCCGCAACGGCATGCGCCAAGGCCGGCCTGCTGCTGCCCGAAGCCGCCAAAATTTTCGCGGGCGGCGGCCTGCAGGAAATTTGCGAAACGGTCGGCATTCCGCCCGTGCTGCATTTGGGTTCGTGCGTGGACAACAGCCGCATTTTAAACGCCCTGTGCGAAATGAACAAAGAGGGCGGTCTGGGCTCATCGCTGGCCGATTTACCGGTCGCGGCGGCAGCGCCGGAAGCCATGTGCGAAAAAGCCATAGCCATCGCCTTTTACGCCGTGGCAAGCGGCTGCTTTGTAAACTATGCGCCCGCCATGCGCGTTTTAGGCGCGCCGACCCTGACCAAGTTCTTGACGGAAGGGATCGAAGAATACGTGGGAGGAAAATTTTGCTTTGAGGAAGACCCGATCGAAGCGGCGCACCGTATGATCGACCATATCGATAAAAAACGCGCGGCCCTTAAGCTGCGGCCGCTCATGTATGCGCAACCCTATTGCACCGACGCCACCGCGGTCGCGGCCAAAGCGGTAAAGGTTGGAGAAGAGGTTTTGGCGTAGATATAGTTTGCACTCGCCCCCTAAATCCCCCGAAGGGGGACTTAATTTGAAATCCCCCCTGCGGGGGGACGTAAGGGGGGCGCGAAACTGAAATTATTTAATTCATTATTTGTCAAGAGGTGTTTAAATGTCAAAAATCATCGCAAGTGCCGCCATACGCGGCGCGCACGCAATGGTGGAGCGGGCCGAAACCATGCTGGCGGAGGCCATCGCCCTTAAAGGCAAGGACGCAAAAGTAGAATACCCGAACACGGCCTACTATCTGCCCATCATGTACCTTTTTTTGGGTCAAAAGGTAACCAAACTCGGTGACCTGGAAGAGTCGCTCAAGGAGGCCCGCAAGCTTCTGGGCAAAATTCCCACCGAAAAAGTCTGGCTGCCTTATTTGGGTGAGGCGCTTGACTCGGGCGCTGCCACGCTGATTGCCGAAGAAACCATCGAGGCCCTTAAATATGTAACCGGGCCCAGTCCGGTGGACGGCATCTGGCTCGGGTTTACCGATGATAGTATCCTGCGCTTGCAGGGCATAAAGCTGGTTGACGGACGCATGCCGGGCTTTGCGGCGATCGTGGGTTGCACCGACACCAATGAGGCGGCCGTAAAACTCGTGCGGGCGCTCCAGGAGCGCAGCATTCTGGTTTTTATGGCCGGTAATAGCAGCGGTAAAGCCATTGCCGAGCAATTGGCGCAGGAAAAAATAGAGATGAACTGGAATACATTCCTGGTACCCTACGGCAAGGAAATTACTTCGGCCGTGCACGCCCTTAATTTTGCCGCGCGCTCGGCCATGACCTTCGGCGGCGTGGAACCGGGCGACCGCAGGGCCGCGCGCGAAATCCTGCTCTATAATAAAACGCGCGTACACGCCTTTGTCATGGCGCTGGGCGCCGATGTAAGCGCCGGAAAAAACCAGCTTATTACCGACGAAAAATACGCCACCGCGGCCGGGGCCATAAATTTCGGTTTTCCGGTTATCGCGGATGTAAATATTCCGCAGATCCTGCCCAGCGGCATCTGCACCTACGAGCACGTGATTTCGGGCGTGCGCATGGACGAAATCGTCAGCCGGGCGATCGAGCTGCGCGGCCTTACCATTAAAATTGAAAAAGTCCCCATTCCCGTGCCCTATGGCGCCGGGTTCGAGGGCGAGCGCGTGCGTAAAGAAGATATGTTCGTGGAATTCGGCGGCAAGCGCTCCGAGGCCTTTGAGCTGCTCCAGATGAAGGCCATGGACGACGTCGAGGACGGCAAAATCGAGGTGATCGGCCCGGAAACCGACGCCATGAAAGAGGGCGAAGCCTATCCGCTGGGCATCGTGATCGAGGTGGCTGGCCGCGATTTCCAGGAGGATTTTGAATCGGTCCTGGAGCGCCGGGTGCACGAATTTATTTCCTGCGCCAGCGGCATCCTGCATTTAAGCCAGCGCGCCTCCATCTGGCTGCGCATAAGTAAACAGGCGCACGACAAGGGTTTCATGATCCGCCATTTCGGCGAAATCCTGCTGGCCAAACTGCACGGCGAATTTTCGGCGATCGTGGACCGGGTGCAGGTAAAACTCTATACCGACGCGGCCGCCGTAAAAGACCTGCGCGAAAAAGCCAAGGCGGTGTATGCCAAGCGCGACGACCGTATCGCCGGCATGACCGACGAGGACGTGGACACCTTTTACTCATGCGCGCTGTGTCAATCTTACGCGCCCAACCATGTCTGCATCGTTACCCCGCAGCGGCTGGGACTCTGCGGCGCTTATACCTGGCTGGACTGCAAAGCCTCGTATCAGATCAACGCCCACGGCCCCAACGAACCGGTAAAAAAAGGAATGGTCATCGACGAGCGCAAAGGTCAATGGCAGAACATCAACACCTACGTTGAAACCAAATCCAACGGCAACCTCAAGCGCTTTAACGCCTATTCCATCATGGAAGATCCCATGACGTCCTGCGGCTGTTTTGAATGCATTGCCGCCATTGTCCCGGAAGTAAACGGCGTCATGATCGTGGATCGCGATTTTAACGGCATGACCCCCGTCGGCATGAAATTTTCCACGCTGGCCGGCCAGATCGGCGGCGGCCACCAGACACCGGGTTTTACGGGTATCGGCAAGCTTTACATCAGCAGTCCCAAATTTCTTTTCGCCGAAGGCGGCCATAAGCGCATTGTCTGGATGCCCAAGCAGCTCAAGGAAGAAATCGCCGAACGGCTTAACGCCCAGCTCGCAAAGGCCGGCTTAACCGGATTTTACGAAAAAATCGCCACCGAAGAAAATGCCGACGATCCCGAAAAACTCCTGGCCTATTTGCAGGAGATCGGCCACCCGGTGTTCGAAATGGAAGCTTTATTTTAATTCTCAATAGATTCGAGGAGGTTTCATGGCAGCTTTAACCGGAATGCAGATTTATAAGAATTTACCCAGGTCCAACTGCAAAGAGTGCGGGTTTCCCACCTGCATGGCCTTCGCGATGCAGGTGGCCGCCAAGCAAAAAGCGTTAGGCGATTGTCCGCGCATTACCGACGACGCCAAGAATTCATTGGCCGATGCCTCGTCGCCTCCCATGAAATTAGTGACCATCGGGCCCGAAGGCAAGCAGTTTACTTTTGGGCAGGAGACCGTCATGTTCCGCCACGAGGAGCGTTTCCATCACGCCACGGGCGTGGCCGTGCGCATCCGCGGTGCGCTTACGGAGATGCAGGTCGACGAATTAGTCGCGGCCATAAACCGCGCGGATTTTATGCGGGCCGGCGAAAAACTGGCCGTGGCCTTGTGCGCCGTGGAGGTTGACGGATACGCCGATCCCGCCGGCCGCGTGCAGCGCATCGCCCAAAACTGCCGTGTGCCCCTTATTTTAATGGGCGACAATCCGGAAACGCTGTGCGCGACCGCGCAGGCGATTCCCGGCCAGCGGCCTCTCCTATGTAAAGCAACACCCGCCAACGTCGAGTTTTTGGCTAAACTCGCGGCCGGCGCCAAATGCGCGCTGGCCATCGGTGCGGGGACCTTGGAAGAACTTGCCGACGCCACGCAGAAGGCAAAGGCCAATTGCGTGGATGATTTGGTGCTCGCGTTTTCCGATAAAAACACAAGCGAGACGATCCGGCAGCTTACCATCGCGCGCCGTGCAGCCATTAAGAAAAATTTCCGGGCGCTCGGATACCCGGCACTCGTGGAAGTAAATGCCGATTCTCCCGAGGCCGAAACGGTGCTGGCCGCCACCTTTGCCGCCAAATACGCCGGGATCGTGGTGATTAACGGCCATGAGCCCTGGGAACTTCTGCCGGTCCTGACCACGATCCAGAGCATTTATACCAATCCGCAGGTCCCCAATGCCGTGGAGGCCAAGCTTTATGCCATCGGAAGCGTCACCGAGAATTCCCCGGTAATCGTGACCACCAATTTCTCGCTGACCTATTTCAGCGTCGCCGGCGAGGTTGAGCGCAGCAAGATCCCGTGCTATATCTCCGTTGTAAATACCGAAGGCCTGGGCGTACTTAATTCCTACGCGGGCGATAAAATTTCGCCGGAAAAAGTGCTCAAGACCCTGCAGGAGCAAAAGGTGGCGGAGCACGTTAAGCATCGTAAGCTTATTATTCCGGGGCTTTTGCCTATTTTTAAAGGCGAGCTCGAAGATATCTCCGAATGGAAAGAGGTTATTATCGGTCCCGAAAGCGCCAGCAAAATCCCGGCGTTTTTAAACAGCGTTTGGAAATAAATTAAGCTTATGTCAAGATCAATCGCCGTAGCGGGCAAGGGCGGCACGGGCAAGACCACCATCACGGCGCTTATCGTGCGCTATTTGCTGGAAAAAAAAGAGGGTCCGATTCTGGTGGTGGACGCCGATCCGGATGCTAATTTGGGAACAATGCTTGGTATAAAGCCGGAAAAATCGGTGGGCGATCTGCGGGATGATCTTTTAAAGGAAATTAAAAACCTGCCGGCGGGCATGGGCAAGGCGGCCTATATGGAGGCCGGTTTGCATGAGGTCATTACCGAATCAAGGGGTTTTGACCTGCTTACCATGGGCCGCGGCGAAGGGCCGGGCTGTTATTGCTATATGAATAGTCTTATCCGTAAATTCGCCGACGAGCTTAATCCCTCCTATGCCTGGGTCGTTATGGACAACGAAGCCGGCCTGGAGCACATCAGCCGCCGCACCACGAACAACATCGATTATTTGCTGGTAGCAGTCACCGAGAGTCCGCTTTCCTTTAATACCGCCAAAAACATCGAGGCCATCACCGGCGCCATAAAAAACAGCATCGGCCGCAAGTTCGTGGTTGCGAGCATGGTGCGGCCGGAAAAAATTGATTCTGTCAAGGAGCGCCTGGCCGGGCTCAGCTTTGAATACCTGGGCAACGTGCCGCGCGACGAGGCGGTGGAGAACGCCATTCTGGCCGGGAACGATCTTTTAACCCTGCCGGATTCGGCAAGCTATAGGAGCATTCGGGAAATCATGTCACACCTTGGAGGATATAATGCAGCTACCTGATGTAAATGAAAAGTGGACCCATCGCATCAACACCGTGACCATCGGCGCCACCAAAGAGCAGGGCGGAACGCGCGGCAAAACCATTACCGTGGGCGGCCAGACCACCTTGCCGTCGCTGACCTTTGAAGGGGCCACGCCCAACAAACCGGTGATCGCGGGCTACGTGGCCGATACGCCGCCCGACTGGCCCGATACGCTTAAGAATGCCATTGGTAAAGAGATCAACTCGCCGGCCGAATGGGCCCGGAAATGCGTGGAGACTTTCGGCGTTGATATGATTAATCTGAGCCTTATCGGCGCCGATCCGAGCGGCAAAAACAGCACCCCGGCCGAATGCGCCAGAGTCGTGGAGAGCGTGCTTAAGGCCGTGGACGTGCCGCTTATTATCCGCGGGTGCAACGACGAAGAAAAGGATAATCTGGTTCTCCTGGAATGCTCGCAAGCTTCTCGCGGCGAAAACTGCCTTATCGGCAGCGCCAAGGAAAAAAATTATCGCACGGTCGTGGCGATCTGCAAGGCCGACAAGCACAAGATCATCGCCGAGGCGCCGGTAGATATTAACATCGGCAAGCAGGTGAATATTCTTTTGCAGGACAGCGGCTTTGACTTAAACGACGTGGTCATGTTCCAGACCACGGCGGCGCTGGGATACGGCCTTGACTATGTATACACGATCCTGGAACGCGCCCGCACCACGGGCATTAAGGGCGACAAGCTCATGGCCATGCCGCAGCTCTGCGATGTTGGCGGCGAGACCTGGCGCGTAAAGGAAGCGGTCGCGGACGAGGACGTTCTGCCGGGCTGGGGCTCTTTACAAAAAAGAGGCCCGATGTGGGAGGCCGCTTGCGCGGCGGCATATCTTCAGGCCGGGGCCGATATTTTAATCATGGCGCATCCGGCGGCGATTGCGACGATCAAGATGCTGATACAAAGGCTTTCTTAAAAATATCTAAAAATATCTCAGGAGGATCGAACATGATTTTTATCGGTGAAAGAATTAACGCGGGATTTAAGGACGTAAGGGCCGCGATTGTCAACCACGACGGCGACGTTATTAAGGAGTGGGCCGTTAAGCAGACCGCGGCTAAGGCCGATTACCTTGAGGTGGCAATCGGGACGGCTTCCAACAAGCCGGAGGATTTATGCTGGATGATAGAAATGGTCCAGTCCGTGTGCGACACGCCCATTTCCATCGACATCAATAAACCGGTCCTGCTTAAAGAGGCCATTAAAATTTGTAAAAAACCGCCCCTGGTAAACTCCACCACGGCCATCGAAGAAAAAATGAACGAGATCATGCCCATTGTCGCCGAGTATAACGCCTCGGTCATCGGGCTGGTTATGGACGAGGAAGGCAGCCCCAAAACGGTTGACAAGCGCATCGAAAGCGCCGGTAAAATCATGGCCAAAGCCATGGACCTGGGCATCACGCCCGACCGCCTCTTTTTGGACCCCATCATCATGCCCTTAAAGTTCATGCAGGACCAGCACAAGGTTGTCATGAACGCGGTCAGCCAGTTTACGCTCTTCTCCGACCCGCCCTGTCACATCGTCTGTGGCCTGACAAACGCGAGTAACGGCGCCGTGCACAAAAAGCTCATCAACCGCGTGCTCGTGGCCATGCTCATCGCCCACGGACTCGACGCCGTGATCCTGGACGTTTTGGACGAGGAACTGGTAAACACCATCCTGACCGCGGACCTTATCATGAACCGCAGCATTTACGCCGATTCTTACCTGGAGGCGTTTCGCAAATAGTCAAGGGGAGCCAACATGTGTCTTTCGACAGTGTACCTTGAAAGCAAAGGACCCCAGAACCTCCTGATGGAGGAGGCGGCCTCAATTGCCATAGAGCAAGATACGATCACCATCACGACCCTCTTCGGCGACCGCAAGGATCTGAGCGGATTTTCCTTGAGCGAGGTGAATTTGCTCGAACATTATATTATTGTAAAACGGCACGGGGGCGCGCATGGCTGAAACCGATGAAAAAACCTATATGCAGAAACTCGCAATTTTGTTGCCGCACCTTCTCGCGCACAACCAAGAACATGCCCGGCAAATTGAAAAGTGGATTTTACTGGCCGGGCAAAGCGGGCAGGCCGCCGTCGCGCATGAATTAACCCAAGCGGCCCTCTTAATGGAAAAAATAGACGGGCACCTCACTGCCGCCATAACCCTGCTCGGCGGTCACGATCGCCATGAGCACCCTTAAACCGAAGAATATGCAAAAGAACCGCTGCGAATAATACAATTCTTTTATGTCATCTCCCAATCCACACGCTGCCGGGCCTGCCGTAACAATGCATGCCGTTACTTTTCTTCCGCAAGGCCAAATGGTGCAGGTCCCCGACGGCGCCAGCCTATTGCAGGCGGCCGCCTTGGCAAACATTGCCACCGGCAGTCTATGCGGCGGCGAGGGCATTTGCGGCCGTTGCCTAATGATCGTGCGGCAGGGAGAGGTGGTGAGCGAGAGTTTTAATAAATTAACGCGGCAGCAAATCCAGGAAGGTTACGTATTAGGGTGCCTTTCTTATGTAAAAAGCGACGCCGTGGTTGAAATACCGGCCGAAATGTTGACAAAAGCGCCAGCCGCCCAAAACGACGAAAAACGTTTCCGTGATTTCCAATCGGCCGCCTCGCCCGTAAATCTGCGATTTGATCCGTTGGTGCAGAAGGTCTATCTGGAGCTGGAAAAGCCGACGCTCGCCAACAACGTTCCCGATCATCAGCGGCTCTGCACCCTCATCCGCAAAAAGCTCAAGGTGGCCTCCACCCAAACAGGGCTTAAGGTAATTAAGTCCCTGCCGCGCCTTTTGCGGGAGAACGATTTTAAA
Organism: Chitinivibrionales bacterium; assembly: GCA_028718065.1. Taxonomy (GTDB): domain Bacteria; phylum Fibrobacterota; class Chitinivibrionia; order Chitinivibrionales; family FEN-1185; genus JAQUMP01. The sequence continues at coordinate 14,132 of JAQUMP010000026.1, forward strand.
GTGACCGCCACCGTCGGGATCCGCGCCGATATCGCCGAAGTCATGGACGTGGACCCCGGCAACACCGCCAGGGACAACT
>JAQUMP010000027.1 GCA_028718065.1 Chitinivibrionales bacterium
CGGCGCGGCCACGGCGACAACGTCCAGATCGATTGCGGCGGCCAGCACGCGGCCGCCGTTGTGGTCGGTATGATTGCCGCCCACCTCGGTCCTGCCCGGCACGGAAAAAATCCCGACGTCCCGGTGGTCCGGAAAGCGTTCCGCAAAGCGCTGCAATAAAGAGCGGTAGCGTTCCGTTTGGAATTTGTAAACGCCGGGTTTTGTCCCGTATAATTTTTCGAAAAGCTGCCGGGTCGCATTGTTTGCAAGGGCTTCGGTGATTTTTTCCGGCGATGGCATGAAAGTGTCCTTTTAAATTATTCCTGGTTCTCCGAAATCGTCCCCGCGGCATTGCCGCAGGTTTTAAAGCTGTCCGGCGCAACGCTTTTAAGATAGGCGTCGTAACGCGCAAAAAAACCGTTCGGGCATGGTATACCGGCTTTTTTAAGCAGCCCCATGCTCACGAATTTATGCAGGGTCTTGCCGTCGCGCGCGCCGGTAAAGCGTTCATTGCACTCGCCCACGCAGGCGATGGTAACATCACGAACCTCGGGAACCGGACCGCCATTTGTCAATCGCGAAAAATCAAGGCGCAGGACCGTGTTCCACAGGCCGTAATCGGTGCGCCGGGGGCTTTCGCTGCCCACGTTAAAAGGCCGGATCACGTCATCGGTGGTGCCGCTTTTGGCATAATTGGCGGGCGGTTGCGTTACGGTCAATACCAAGGGGTCAAATTTGCCGCCACTCGGAATCGCGGCAGCGGCGGCACTGTCGGTAATATCAAAAATCCCCAGTCCGTCACCGGGATTTGAAACCAGGCGTTTGTGCATGCCGAGCCAGGTTGGTCGCAGATTGTTAAGGTCTGCAAACGGATGAAAATGACGCAGGGTATCGGTTATGGCCACGCTGTCGCCGTTGAGCAGAATGGATTCCACCACCAGGCTGGGGTGGTCGGCCGGCCGCTCGATGAGGTCGTTATTGTAGAGCATGTTGTAAAGATGCAGCTGCTCATATAGATTAAGTTCGAGCGTGCCGAGGGCGACCGAATACATGCTGTCGGAAACCGGGATGCGCCGCCCTCCCGAGGTTATGGAGTCGATATCGACGCCGGCGATGCGCGCTAACTCTTTGTAAACGCGCACGCCGGTAACGGCGCTCAAATGCAACTCGTTTTTAATGCGCCCGAAATCGCCGATACGATAGAAATACTGCGTCAGGCCGAGCGCCTCGGGCCGCACGCCGCCCATCAGGTTAAAAAGTTGGGTGTTTAGTCTGTAAACGGTTTCCACGCCGAGAATATTGTTGGAGGACGCCAGCAGATCAAAAATATAGCGGCACCCCTCGAATACGCCGCCGTGGTTATGCACCTGGTATCCCACGTTGCGCACGGCGCTGTTGGCGAAGATGACCCCGGTGTTTTTGCCGTTTTGCACTTTAAACAGGCGTTTCCAGGGCACGTCTTCGGTCACCTCTGAGCTATCGCTCCAGGTACTATAGAGTTTAAAATTTCCCAGGTCGAAATTGAGCGCATTAAAAATGGGTTTGGCCGTCGACGAGCCGTTGGGAATGCGGTTTTTAAGAAGGCAGGTGAGGCGCGAGCCCAGCCGGTCTTTGGAATAATAGGCCAGCAGTTTGCCCGTCTTGGAGTCCAGGGCCGCGTAGGCAAAGTACTGGCCGCTAACGGTTGTGGCCCGGCGGGCATAATAATAACAACTGCGGTGGAATTTTGACGGCCCTGTTTTTTTATAATGGATATTGGCGATGAGCGTATCGCCTTCGGTCAATTTAACTTTATAGGATGAACCCTCCTCGCTAAATTCGGTCGGTTTTTCGATGACGGAAATCGACCGCTGGGTATCGGGCGGCAGCTTGAGCGCCCTGCCGTCGTTGCCGCTTGACCCGATACGAACATCGGTGATTATGGTGGTGTCCTGTCCGTAGCCGCGGCTGTTTACCAGGCGCTCCAATTCGCGCTGCAGCGCAAGATCAATGGTCAGCTTAATGGTGCAGGTCCCTTTTTTGCGGATGAGCGAATTGGCATTAATGAGGTCCATGTCGGCCAGCGCTTCGGCGGAGGCGCCGTTGCGCTTGAGCGCCAAAAGCCAGTATTCGTTGGCCAGGTCCACCAGCGGGCCGAAGTCCGTAGCCACGCGGCGCGGTTTTTCGAAGGTAAGCGCATCGATTTGCGCCAGTACCGCGCGTTGCTTTGCGGGACCCCATTTAAGCGCCGCGGCGATGCGGGGCATATCGGTGTGGCACTGCTGCTGGATTTTTCTGGGCACATTGCGTCCCCACTTGACCATGCGCGCAAGATAAATGCACTGGGCGTCGGAGAGTTGGGACAGGTTTTTAGCAAAGAGTCCCAGGGCAATGTCCTTGATGCCGACCAGGTTATAATCGCTGGTGATGCAATGGTTAACATACACTTCCAGGATCTGGTCGTCGGTGTAGAGGCGCCGCAGGGCCGCGGCCAGGCGTATTTCACGCAGTTTACGATCGAGACTGCGACTCACCTGGCGCCGGCCGGAAACATCCAGCTTGGATATAAAAAGCTTCGCCACCTGCTGGGTAATGGTGGATGTCCCCTTGGCTTTTTCCAAACGAAAATGCATGATGGACCCAACGACGGAACGCAGGACCGCGCGGAAAAAACTGTCGTATTCCACGCCCAGCTTGTTGGCATGAAAATTCCGGTCTTCGGCGGCGATAAGCGCGCCCAGGAGTACCGGCGGAAACTCCCTGATGGGGGCCCGCGTATGGTTGGTGCGGATGGTCGCCAGGGGTCGGTCTTTACAATCGGTAATGGCGATGGTATTGGAATAGCGGCTGACTTCGTTTAAGCGCGCGATAATGGAAAGTGATGGGTAATCGTCGATGGCGATCCCGTTTACCTTGAGCACGCTGTCTTGCTTTACCCGTGGCACTACGCTCGTGATTTTATCGGCCTGCTTCTGCATGGCCTGTTCGGCGAGCACATCCTGCCAGCCGGCGCCGAACTCCGTCGAAAGCAGGCCCTGGCGTTCCAATTCGACCAGTTTTTTTGCCCATTTGTCAAAATAGGCGTTAAAGGCATACCGGCCGCCGAAGAAGGATAGGATCAATATAAAACCGAGGGAAACCAGTGCTATAACCGATATTTTAAGGATCTTAGGCATAGACTCAAAATATATAATCCCTGCATTTTTCAAAAATATAAGCGCTGCGGGCATAAGTTATTTTAAGTTGGTATTTCGCGCCCCCCTTTTCAGGCAAGAATGTGCCACCGGCACATGCCAATCCCCGCAGGGGGGATTTAAAGAGATAAATTCAAAACAAGTCCCCCTACGGGGGATTTAGGGGGCGAGATTTAACAGTCCTTGCATCATGAAAAAAAATGTTTTAATAAACTGCCTGCTCCTGCTCTTGTTCGGCTGCGCGCCGTCGCCGGTCTTAAAAAACCAGTCGCCGGTTTACAATACGCATAGCGGCAAAAAGCTGGACGCCGATACCACCTCCTACGTTATCGGTTTTCCCGACGCCTTTGCGCGCCGGCGTTTTACCGCGACCTTCGAGCGTTTTTTAGCGGAATACCCTTTTGATAAAATAAAACACAAAACTCCCGGTAATTTTTTCCGGCTTTCGGTGCTGCCCATTATTCCCAAGGTGCAGGCCCAGGAAGCGCCGAAAGCGGAACCGGAAAAAAAGGAAAAATTCGTCGATACCCTGATTCAAAGGCAGACCGCGGACTCGCAGGTCTTGCAGCAGGTGGCGCCCAATGCCACGGCGGTCATTTATGCGCCGCGCGGAATGGACGATGCGACCTGCCGCCGCCTGAGCGGGGGCATAACTCCCCTTTGTGATGAGGCGCCGCCCTTGTGCCCCAACGGGTGCCTGCTGCACCTGGTCGCGGCCACGCCGCAACAGGTAAGCCTGCAAATTGGGCCGCAGATATCGGGCAAGTCCGGCGCGCCGGTTTCATCGCTTGACATTGTGGATAGCTGGACGACCTTTGTCAAACAGCACCCGGCCCAGGGCCGCGCCTGTTTTAAGAATGTCGCGGGAATCGAAGGTTTTCTGCAGGGACGGGAAGCCGTTATCGGCGGTTTTAAGATTGTTGATGAAAAAAACATTGTTGTAGCCTTGCGTCAGCCGGACACCGAGGCGCCCGTGCGCCTGCGCCTGGCGCAGATCGTGAGTCCGGCCCTGGGGCTCGGGTTTTACGGCATAAGTTCCCCAAAGGGTGAGGAGACGGTGCTTACGGCCAACCAACACACGCCCTGCCCAAAGGCGCTCCTTAACAAATGCATAATTAAAAGCGGCCCCGACAACAACCCTTTCGTCGCGTTTTCGCTTAACAAGTACGACATATTGGCGCTTTGCGGCGCCGCGGACATCGACTACGCCCGCCGCACCCTGGCGGCCGTGGCGGACCTGATCCCCTTCGGCTCGGACCGATACTTTATTTCCTGCGCCCTGGAACCTCCGGACCTTCGGCAGAATCTTATGGGGCGCCTGAGCGGCAACGATATCTATGCGATTGCTAAAATTTCGGGAAAGCGGATCGGGCTTGTCGAAAGCGACTCCGTGTCCGCCGCCGACAGCATTCTGCATAAAGGGGCGCCTGCTGCCGCGTCGGTAATGTTTAAACAGCCATGCACGATTATTTACCGCGCCGAGGACGCAATTTCCAAACGGATCGCCGAAAAAATAGTGGCCGACTTTGCCCGCCAGGGATTGGCTTGTTCCGTAAAGCCCCTTGCCGAAAATGCCTATGAAAACAGCCTTGTCAATCGCGATTATACGCTCGCGGTGGGGTGGGTGAGTGAAGATGTTTTGGCTTCGCCGGCCCTGCGTTTATTTGTAGCCTCTATGTGGTTCAACGACCTGGGCGACGAACCCCAGCGCATTGCGGCCGGGTATGAATTGCCGCTCTTTTCGGCGAACCAGTATCTGCTGTGCAAGAAAAGGGTCGGATTTTATAAAGATGCATTTGAGGGGATTTATATAAAGAAGTGATTAAGGGCTGCTGACATATTTTTGTTTTATTTGAAGTCTTTGTCGCCTCCAGTACTTAATAGTATTTTAAGAATGTGAAATTTATTCCAACGGGCTTACTTTAAATGAACGATGATCTTTCTGCTTTAATACATAAAGCTGCCGAAGTTCTCAAGTCTTTTGGGGCAACCGAGGTATACCTTTTTGGCTCTTTAGCCAAAGGAACCAATACGAAATATTCCGACATCGATCTTGCCGTTACCGGCATACCACCGGAAAATTTTTATAGGGCTATGGGAGATACTTTTGGCGCTCTTAAACGAGAAATCGATATAATCGACCTTGATGAAAATACCCCTTTCGTGGAGTATCTAAAATCGCACGGAGAATTGCACCGTGTGGAATGAGACCTTTTCTCAGATTAATCTTGAGTTGCGCAACCTTCATCGATTGATTGATACCTACCGCCCACTCCTTGACAAAGTTAAAAATCAAGAGCCCGACAATATTGAAATCGCCGCTTTTTCGAGTATGCTTCACTCATTTTACTCAGGCTTTGAGAACGTTTTTAAAAGAATAGCCAAGGACATTGACCATGCATTTGAAAAGTCCGATTCGTGGCACATGGATTTGTTGGACAGCATGGTTTCCTCCACCAAGAATCGACCTGCAATTATTTCTCTCGATACAAAGCGGAAACTTCAGTTCTATTTGAGTTTTAGGCATGTTTTTCGGAGCATATATTCTTATGATCTTAAGTGGTCAAAAATGAAAGAGCTTGCTATTAATTCCGAAGCGATTCTTTTGCTGCTTGAATTTGAATTAAATACCTTTATTCACTCATTCGAGAACAAATAATTTCACCCTAAAGGTTTGCCATGAACCAAACCGTTTTGTATTCCAAAAAAATCGCCCTCGCGGCCTTGTTTGTCTCCTGCCTTTTGTTCCCCGGCTGTCAACCAAACAAAACCGCTCTTTCCTGCCCGGAGGAGCTAACGGCCGCGCAGCAGGCCGCGCGGCACATTCTGGCGCTTACAGCGCAGCGGCTCGACGCGCAACTAACGGCATTTGCGCGCGTGGTGACCGCGGACCGCGATTTTTCCATGAAGGTCCTGGTGGAAAAAAACACCTCCGCGCCCGAGGTCACCGAGTTGGCCGGCAAATTCATCGGCCCCATGGGGTTGGACCTGCTCGAAATCGAAGACAGCGCCGGCATGGTGCTTTCGTCGGGCAATTTTCCGGCCAATGCTCAGACGCCCGTGAGCGCATTGGTAAAACGCCTCGGTCCGGACCCCGCTTTTGTACTTGACAACTGCAAAGGAACTCCCTGCCTTACCCTGCAGGCGCGCAAAAAAAACATGGTGGCCGAGGTCCCGTTTTATTGCCACGGCGGCTTGATTGCCGACGACGCTTTTACCGCCGGCCTTGTTCCCGCGACGGGAATAAAGGCGCTTATCAAGGCCGGAAACCTGGTTATCGGCATGCAGGGGATAACGTCGATGTCGGAATTTAAGGGGGATTCAATCGTTATCAATAATAAATCCTATTATGCCGCAAAAATCGACCTGCCTTTTACGGGGAGCGACGACCAGAAACCGGTTTTGTTTTTAATTAAAGAAAAACAAATAAGCGGGGCGGAGAAAAAGTAGAGACGCACGGCCGTGCGTCTCTACTACTACAAAACCGGCCGTGCGTCTCTACTACTACAAAACCGGCCGTGCGTCTCTACGAAACCCGATCGCGGATAAAATTCGCCAGGTCTTTAAGCAGTTCGCCGCGCTTGCCGAAATAAGCGGCTTCGGCCGTGGCGCGCGTGATAAGCTCCGCGGCGTACTTTTTGGATTCCGGGATGCCGACTACCGCCGGAAAGGTGGCCTTGCCTTTGGCACGGTCGCTGCCGGCGTCTTTGCCCAATTGTTCGGTTGTTCCCTCTTCGTCAAGAATGTCGTCCACCACCTGAAAGGCCAGTCCCACGGCGTTGCCGTAAGCCGAAATATGGGCAAGCTCCTCGTCCGAGGCCTGAGCGAGCATGGCCCCGGCGCGCAGGCTGGCGCGGATGAGGGCCGCGGTCTTGTTTTTGTGGATGTATTCGATGGTCTGACGGTCTATTGGTTTATTTTCGGATTCAATGTCTACAACCTGGCCGCCGAGCATGCCATGCGTGCCGAGCGCCTGGGCGATCTCGGCGATAAGATCGGTGCGGCCGGTTTTGGCAAGGCACTCAAAAGCGAAAATACAGAGCGCGTCGCCGCCCAGAACGGCCAGCGCTTCGGTAAAGGCGCGGTGCGCGGTGGGTTTGCCGCGACGGAAATCGTCGTCGTCCATGCAGGGCAGATCGTCGTGAATGAGCGAAAAAGTATGGAACATTTCCAGCGCGGCGCCTGCCAGAATGGCCATTTCGTCGCCGAATTTTCCGCCGCATGCCTCATGCGCGGCCATCACCAGCGCCGGACGCACGCGTTTGCCGCCTGCAAAGGTGCTGTAACGCATGAGTGTGTGAATGGAGGTGGGGTAGACCGTTTCGGACGGCAGCAGGTTTTCGAGCACCGAGTCGATCAGGACCGCGACTTTTTTTAAATAGGTGTCGGCGTTATTCATCGGTCGAATCGGTCCCTTCGGCCAGAAAATCCGCAGTCAGGCCCAGTTCACGTTCCAAAAACTGCCCCTGCTCGCCCTTTAAAAGCTCCGAAATTTTGCCGTCGGCTCCGGCAAGGCGCGCCTGGCAGGTGCGCAGCAGTCCCACGCCCTTTTCGAAATTTTCGACCGCTTCCTCGAGCGTCAGCTCGTCGCTTTCCAGCCGGGCGATAAGGCCCTCAAGCTCCGCGAGCGCTTTCTCGAATGTCAATGACGAGGTTGACGATGATGTTTTTTTTGCAGCCATACTTTTTTTAATATTGTAAATCTATTTTAGGTAATCGGTTAATGCTCTTGGACCGCCCTCGATCACATTGCCGCCGTTACAGGCATAGCCGGTGCAATTTGTGCATAGGCCCAACCGGCGCAAATGTCGTAATCACAATTCTCAAAACCAATCGCGTATCCGTCATCGATAATTCGGGCGGTTGCGAAAACCCGCGGTTCCTGGAGCGGTAGAGCAATACCGATAAAATCGTCGTCTATTCGAACTATTCCTTCCGTTCCATCGTCAAACTTTAAGTGGATTTTACGATATTCCGGTACCGAAATAATAAGGATTTTATGCATGGAATTACTCCAAAGGCCGAATTTTTTCAGGATTTTTAAATTCTTTTATACGTCCCCAATTTTCTTCAAGTTCTTTGCGGTATAATAAAAGCCATTCAATAACCAATCCCATAATTCTTGGGGGAAGCCAGCCATCGATAATTCTCCCTTGAAAATCAATTTCCGCAGCGTACTCCCCATACCGTGCATGAAAATGCGGGGGATTATGCTCCCGAATATACATCGTAATAACGATCCCGAAAAAGCGGCATATTTCCGACATTGTACCATTTCCAATCTTTTCTATAAAATATACTTTGCCAACGTCGTTGCTTGCGGGTATCCCGTTCGGCTAATAATTTTATCCTAAAACGAATGAAATAAAATTAAAATATTAAACCGGGTTCGTTTCCGTAACAATTGTTTTAAGTCTTCCCTTTTTCAGGCGAACCGTAAGCGCATCGCTTATGGCAACCTGATCGTAGGAGTTTACGGTTTTGCCCGCGGCGTCCGTTACCACGGCATACCCGCGCGCAAGCGTCGCCAGAGGACTAAGCGAGTTAAGTTTTCCGGCGGCGGATTGCAGGTGCAATGTGGCCTGTTCGATCTGCCCGCGTATCCGGGTTTGGGCGCGCATCCCGAGGTCGTCGAGCTGCTGACGGGCCTCGGCGATCCGGCGCAGGGGCATTTTAAACCCGATCCGGTTCTTTATTGCGTCATAGCGTGCACGGCAATCGGCCACGGCGCGCAGCGCGTCGCGGAAAAAACGGCGCGCTAAAGTCTGGAATAATCGGCCCTGCTCGGCGTTATCGCCCACGGCCAATTCGGCCGCCGCCGACGGCGTGGGCGCGCGCAGGTCGGCCACAAAGTCGGCGATGGTGTAGTCGATCTCGTGTCCCACGGCCGAAATAACAGGAATTGACGAATGATAAATCGCGCGCGCGACCTCTTCGGTGTTGAATGCCCATAAGTCCTCTACCGAACCGCCGCCGCGCCCCACGATAATGCAATCAACTTTTCCATGGGCGTTCATGGCTGCAAGGCCTGCGGCAATAGCGGCCGGCGCCTTGTCGCCCTGCACGGGCACATCGCAGATAAGGATATCGGTCTGCGGGCTGCGGCGTGAAACAATGCGGATGATATCGCGCACGGCCGCGCCGGTTTTGGCGGTAATCACGCCGAGCCGGCAGACGCTTTCGGGCAAGGGCCGTTTATGCCGGGCGTCGAAAAGCCCTTCGGCCTCCAGCCTTTTTTTAAGCTGTTCGAATTGCAGCGCCAGGGCGCCCTGGCCCGCGGGCTGCATGCGGTGGATTTCGAGCTGGTAGTAGCCGCCGCGCGTGTAAACCCGGACCGAGGCGATCACTAAAACGGCCATGCCGTCCTGCGGTTCGAATTGGAATTTGTCAATGGTTGAACGCCAGATAACGGCCGGGACCTGGCTCTCGGCGTCCTTAAGTTTGAGGTAGCAGTGGCCGCTGCCCGAGCGCTTAAAGTTTGATATTTCGCCTTCGACCCACACGAGCGTATTGCCGGCCTCGATGATCGCGGCAACGCCCTGGTTGATCTGGGTCACCGAATAGGGTTCGCTGCATTCGGTGGGCGGAAGGAACGTGCCTATTTCGTCGTCGTTCATGGGGCAAACTCCAGCCGCTCGTAAATGCGCCGGATGGCGAGCGCTTTGCCGCTCTGGTCGTCCACGGTAATCAGCACGGCGTTGAGCATGGGGCCCTTGACGGAAGGTTCAAAACGCTGATGGGTTTGCAAAAGGAATTTTTTGATGACGATTTCGGATTTCATGCCGATGACCGAGTCTTCGGGCCCGGTCATGCCGGCGTCGGTGATGAATGCCGTTCCGCCGGGCAGGATGCGTTCGTCGGCGGTCTGCACGTGCGTGTGCGTGCCGATCACGGCGCTTGCCTTGCCGTCAACGTACTGGGCAAAGGCGATTTTTTCGCTGGTGGCCTCGGCGTGAAAATCCACGAAAATGCAGGGGGTGGTTTTGCGCAGCTCCGTAATGGCCGCCAGCCCGGCGCGAAAAGGGTCGTCCAGGTTTTCGTGAAAGTAAATGCGCCCCTGCAAGTTAACCACGCCCAGGCATGTTCCATTGTCAAGAAACACCGCGCTTTGGCCCGTGCCGGCGTTGCCGGCCGGTAAATTAAGCGGCCGCAGCAGGCGCGCGTCGCCGTGGTAGTCGTTTAAGATATCGGCGTTGGCAAAGGAGTGGTTGCCGCCGGTGACCACATCCACGCCGTAGTGGCGCAGTTTGCCGTGCAGCGCGTGGGTTATGCCCTTGCCGCCGGCCACATTTTCGCCGTTGGCGATAACGACATCGGCCGCGGTCTCGACTTTAAGGGATTTAAGCCGCTCGGCCAGCACGCGCCGGCCCGCCTCGCCGAAAACGTCGCCGATAAAAAGAATGTTCATTTGGCGAATTCGGTAAAACGGCGTTCGCGGATCACCGTGATTTTAATTTGGCCCGGAAATTCCATCTCGTCCTGGATCTTCTGGGCGAGCTGGCGCGAAAGCTCCTCGGCCTGGGCGTCGTTGATGGCCTCGGGTTCCACCATCACGCGGATTTCGCGGCCGGCCTGGATCACAAACGATTTGCTCACGCCCCGGAATGAGTCCGCGATTTCTTCCAGATTGGTGAGACGGCTCACGTAATTGGTGAGGGTTTCGCGCCGCACGCCCGGCCGCGTGCTGGAGATGGTATCGGCGGCCTGGATCAAAACCGGATAAAAGGAAATTGGTTCCACATCTTCGTGGTGCGCCGCAATGGCGTTTACGATTATATCGTTCTCGCCGTTTTTACCGGCCAGGTCGGCGCCGAGCTGGGAGTGCGTGCCTTCGGTTTCGCGGTCGATGGCTTTGCCGATATCGTGCAGCAAGCCGGCCCGGATGGCGACTTTGGGATCAAGTCCGATTTCGCTGGCCATAATGCCCGCGAGCATGGCCACTTCGCGGCTGTGCTGCAAAACGTTCTGGCCGTAGGAGGTGCGGTATTTAAGGCGGCCGATCATTTCCGCCAGCTTGGGTTTTAAATTGTGGACGTCAAGCTCAAAAATAACTTCTTCGGCGGCCTCTTTTATTTTTTTGTCAAGCTCGACTTCGCTCTTTTTCATGAGTTCTTCTATGCGCCCCGGATGGATGCGGCCGTCGACGATAAGTTTTTCCAGCGTTAAGCGGGCGATTTCACGGCGGATGGGATCGAAGGCAGAGAGGATCACGGCTTCGGGCGTATCGTCCACGATTACGTCAACTCCCGTGGCCTCCTCAAACGAGCGGATATTGCGGCCCTCGCGGCCGATGATGCGCCCTTTCATTTCGTCATTGGGAAGGTGCACGACCGACACGGTTGACTCAACGGTAGTGTCGGCGGCGCAGCGCTGGATGGCGTCGAGCACGATCTCCTTGGCCTGATTTTCGGCCTCGAGCCGGGCATTGTCTTTCATTTCTTTAATCATCTGCGCGCATTCGTAACGCACCTGGCCTTCCAGGTTGCTCAGGAGCAGCTTTTTGGCCTCCTCCAGGCTCATCTGTGAGATTTTTTCCAGCTTGTCGTTTTCGAGAGAAATCAGGCGGCTCAGCTCCGCGTCTTTGGTGCGCAGGCTTTTTTCCTTGGAATTAAGCAGGTTCTCGCGCGCGCTGAATTCGGTTTCGCGTTTGCCAATGACCTCTTCGCGGCGCTTGAGTTCAAGGTCCTGCTCTTTTATGCGTTGCTGCTCATGGCGCATGGTTTCGCGCGTCTTGGCCGCCTCGGCCTCAAAATTGGATTTGGCCTTAAACCATTCGTCCTTGGCTTCGAGGATGGCGGTCTTTTTAAGAAGTTCGGCCTCTTTTTGTGAGTCTTTTAAGATCCGGTCGACTTCGTCCGTCGCTTCTTTAAGGCGCCCTGCTTTATACCCCCGGTCAACGATCGCGCGCCAGAAAAATCCCGCAATAAATGCCGCTATCGCGGCCACAATACAAACACCGATTAAAATCGAAACAATGTTCATAAATCCTCCTGAATATTTATCGAACAAATACGTTAAATAGAAATTGCGGAAACAAAAATTGAGCAAAAACCTGATGGATTTTTAAGGCGTTACGGGGAACCAACGAGGGACCAAAAAAGTTGACGGGCCGAAATTTTCAAAAATTACCGAACAATATGATATAAATAACTACGCGCTACGTGAGCTGCGCCTGGATCGATTGTTCTATTTTTCTTGTTTTCTGCGCAATTTGTTCGATCTGTTTTTGATGCTGATCATATTGTTGTCTTAATTCAAACAGTTCCCCGGCGATGTTCATGGCCGCCAGCACGGCGACTTTTGAGCGGTCGCGGGAGGCTGTTTTTTCCTGGATTTCGATAATCTTGGCATTAACGTATTCGGCAACTTTCTTGATGGTCTCTTCGTCTGTGTCGCTCTTTATGGAATACTCATCGCCATGGATTTGTACATGAATGCTTTCCGACGATAAGCCCATGGTTCCCCACACCTGAAAAATCAACGCAAAAAAACTTCTATTACGACCTTCTTTTACGCTTCGACAGTTTCGAGCTTGGAGAGCAGGCCCTGAATTTTATCTGCTGCGGCTTCGATTTTCTTCTGCCGGTCATCGCAATTATTCTTGAGCGCTTCCAGCTCCTGTTTTAAATGCCTATTCTCGCCTTCAAGTTCGCCGATCCGGCCGGTTTTAGCTTCGAGCTCGGCGCCGGATTGTTTTTTCTCGTTCTTTAATGTTTGTACTACGTCAATAAGCATCGTTACTTTTTTTTCGAGTTCGGAAAAAATATCAAGATCGACCGACAATGTTCTTCTCCTTTTCTATGTATTTATTTTTATAAAGCATATTTTTAAATATGCCACGCTAAAATACCATTTCTACACGGATTATACAATAATGAAATAGGCTTGGGAAGATAAAAATATATTTTTAAAATTCCACCGTTCCGGCCAGGCCCCATTCGCCGGGTTTAAAATAAAAATCAAGGGCAAAGTAATCGGTTTTAAAACCGGCCCCGCCGGAAAATTGGCTGACCATATTCAAAGGCAGGCCTTGATAATAAACGGACGGCGCATGTGCATACCCGGCGCGCAGAAAGAAATTATTAGGAAAGGCCAACTCGGCGCCGCACCGGAAAATGTACCCTGTTTTTTGTTTGCGGTTAAAGAGCGAAACCAATTCAAGGTCCGCGGGAATGGATATAATAATCGCCCGGTTTGAAAGATTTTTATGGATGCAGATGCCCAGGAGGATGTTTTTATAGGTCCAGTCCTGCCAGCCTTGAGATTGTTTATAGCTTCGCACATAGTAAAGCGAGTCGAGCGATTCGATTACCCTGGCCTGGGTCGTGCCGCCGTTAATTATCGGGGCGGTTTTTTTAGGGATGATTGTGTCTGCCGGGTAGGGGTTGGCTTCGTTCCACTGATATCCTAATAGGTTTTTTAACGTAACGCCGAAATCGATATTGTCCGCGAAGGTCGCCTGAAAAAACCCCAGGTCGACGATCAAGCGCTGCTGCCGGACATGCTTATTAAACTCATAATCCGAAAATGTGCTGTCTACAATTTTTATGGTATCGCGATGGTAGCTATAGAGCGAATCCAGAACTCCCGGCGCTATCCAGTTGGTTTTTTGGTAGCGTATTGCCAGACCGTAATCCACCGGGCCCTGCGAAAGGCTTTTATCGAAAAAACGTTGGGAATGCACCAGGTTGATTTCGTACTGGTTGTTGGTTGCGGACTGCTGCAAAAGACGGTAGCTTAAGCCCGCGCTGCCGATAGTAGGTTGACAATACCAGAAACCGGCCGGAACGATTTCGGCCTTAAAAAGCGAGTCGCGGCCGTAGCCTGCAAAAACGCCGAATTTATGGTTGGCCTCGCTGCGATCGTAGGCATGCAGGAGCGCCGGATTAACGACCATGCTCGCAATGCCGTAGGGCATGGCAACGCCCGCGCCGCCCAGCGCCGCGCCGCGCGCGTCGGAAAAATGCCCCTCGCCGATGTTTGCATAGTCAAGTTCC
>JAQUMP010000028.1 GCA_028718065.1 Chitinivibrionales bacterium
TTAAATCAGCTTAACCGAGATCAAGAGAAAAAGGACTAAAACATTTTTTTTGCAGGACTTATTTTCTACAGTATGGATTCAAAAACCGAAAAGAACCTGGAAACGCTCGATTTGACCAAGCTATGCGGCCTGGTCAGCGCGCTCAAGGAACCCTACGACGATCTTGCCGAATTAATCGAAAACCGGGCCTATGCCGGATGTGAACATGGCGATTTTGTCAAGGTTGTCGGGGTCCTTAAAGACTTGGCTTCGGTCTTTGAGGTGTTGGAAAATAAAAGCGAAGAAAACAGCCGCAATCTGGCCGATGTTTATATTTTAATCGGCGAAATTTGCCAATACTGCGATAGTTTTATCGAAAGCATCGCCTGGTTCAAAAAAGCTGCGATTGTAGACGATCACTATGCCCTGCCCTTTCATCATGCCGCGGTTTCCTACAGCAAAATCGGCGATTCGGCAAACGCCATAAAATATTTCGAGCAGGAAATAGCGCTCATGCCCGGCAACTACTATTCATATTTGCTGCTTGCCAATCTCTATGAAAAACGAGAAGAATTCGATAATGTGGAGGATGCCCTCAAACGTCTGCTGCAACGCGACCCCGAAAATATTCAGGCACTGCACCTTTTGGTGATGCTTTACCATCGAATTTACCCGGAAGCCGACTGCATCTTGCTGCAAAAGCGGCTGACAACCGTCAATAAAAAACTTTCGGAAATGGAGCTTATTATCTGGGTTTTTCATCAGTGCGCTCTCGGGAACGTGCAAAGCGCCCTTGATTATCTGGTCGCCAAAGAGGCCGACTCGCCCGAACTTGCGATTGCAAATTTGCTCAAGGCTCATTTGTTTACGCTTGACAAAAATTATGCGCGCCGCCGCAGGGAGCTTGCTTTTTTTAAAAGCAAAAATCAGGGGAAAACCGAAATAATCAGGAACAAACTCGCCGAATTTAATTCAGTATTCGGTGACCGGGCGACAAAAACATTGGAAAAGTTACTGGTCCTTTCTTAACCAGGAGGAGGTATTCGTGCCCGCGGAAATCCGTGTTCGTTTTGCGCCATCCCCCACCGGCTACCTTCATGTCGGTGGAGCGCGCACGGCGTTGTTTAATTATCTGTTCGCGCGCCGAAGCGGCGGGACCTTTATTTTGCGCATCGAGGATACCGATCGCGGCAGATTTCAGGAGAGCGCCCTTGAAGAAATTTATCAGAGCCTGCGCTGGCTGGGTCTTGATTGGGACGAAGGTCCGCAAAAAGGCGGCGAAGTCGGGCCCTATATTCAATCCGAACGCCTTGATCGGTACCAAAAATATGCTGATCAGCTTATCCAAAGCGAGCACGCTTACCGTTGTTTTTGCACCCCTCAACGCTTGGAAGAAGTCCGCCTCAAACGCGAAAAAGAAAAACAATCCACCGGGTACGATAGACTTTGCCGTGACCTGACTCCTGCGCAAATCGAAGAAAATCTGGCCCAAAATAAACCGTATATCGTACGACTTAAAATCCCCGCCGGCCGTACGGTTTCCTTTAACGATCTTATCCGCGGCAAAATCGATTACCAAAGCGATATTTTAGACGATCTCGTGCTCCTTAAAACCGACGGTTTTCCAACGTATCATCTTGCTAATGTCGTTGACGATCACGCCATGCGCATATCGCATGTTTTGCGCGGTGATGAATGGATCGCTTCTACACCGCGGCATGTTCTGTTGTACGAAGCATTTGGCTGGACTCCCCCGCTTTTCGCGCACATGCCCGTGATCCTCGATCCCAGCGGCGGAAAACTCTCCAAGCGTAAAGGCGCGGCCTCGGTCATGGATTACAAACGCACGGGGATTTTGCCCGAAGCGCTCTTTAATTTTATCGCCTTTTTAGGGTGGTCGCCGGGCGATGAGCGCGAAAAAATGGGGCGCGAAGAAATGATAGAGGCGTTCAGCCTGGAAAATATTTCGCCCAAGGCTTCGGTGTTCGACGAAAAAAAATTGGAATGGATGAACGGACTTTACTTGCACGACCATTCGGCCGAGTCGCTGGTACGTGATGTTTTCCCCTTGCTCAAGGCAAAGGGTTTTATAAGTTCAGAGGCAAACGAGCATGATCCGATCGTAGTAAGCGCAATAAGTTTGCTTAAAGACCGCTCGCGACGTTTAACCGAAATTGTTGAAAATGCGTCCTATTTTTTTATTGATCCGGTTTCCTATGAAGAAAAAGCCGTTATTAAATATTTTGCAAAAGGGACTAAGGCGGTTTTTGAAACGTTAATTGACAAACTGGACGGAATGATTGAATTCAATCAAGTCTCGCTGGACAAACTCTACCATGAATATAGCACTGCTTCGGGGGTTGCTATAGGAGAATTAATCCATCCTACCCGCTTGGCGGTTAGCGGCGTAAGTTTTGGTCCGGGGCTATTTGAATTAATGCAAGCCCTGGGGAAAGAGACTGTTTTTCGCCGGATAAAAACGGCCATTTCGTGGCTCGAAAAAAATAGCGCAACCCTGCAATAAAGCGCTTTTCGCAATAGTTATTTCTTTTCCTCAGCCTTCTTCGGAGAGGTTGTTTCCAAAGGCAATAAATACCACGCTGCCAAGTAGGCAATTACCGTTGGCGCAATCCCCGTGGCCACGCATAAAAAGACGACGGCGACTCGGATGATATTTGCGTCCATGGAATACAAATCACCTAATCCCGAACATATCCCCGCGACTTTTTTGCCTTCTTCTAATCTGTAAATTCTTTTCATTTTTATAACTCCTTTTTTATCGCTTCCATTTAAAAATAGTTGTCGAGAGCGGCGGCAAAGTTAAATCCAGCGACCACGGCTGATTTTGCCACGAAAATGCCTCGGCGCTTTTGCCCCCGCAATTGCCATTTCCCGAGCCTCCATATTCAAAAGCATCGGAATTAAGGATTTCCTCATAAAACCCCCCATGCGGAACGCCGATCCTATAGTTATTACGGACGACCGGAGTAAAATTGCAAACGAAAACGCATAAATTATGCCACTCTTTACCATGGCGAATGAACGATACGATACTGCCTTCGCGGTCCGAAAAATCGATCCATGAAAATCCCTCGGCCCTAAAATCCTGCTCCCACAAAGCCGGTTCGTTGCGATAAACCCGGTTGCAATCGGAAACTAATTTTTTAAGGCCGCGATGGTGAAATGAATCGTCTTCATTGTCAAGTATATGCCAGTCGATGGAACGCAAGGCGTTCCATTCGTTGTGCATGCCGATTTCGCCGCCCTGAAAAATCATCTTTTTCCCGGGATGCCCGAACATAAAGCCTAAAAGCGCGCGCAGGTTGGCGAATTTGCGCCAGGTATCGCCCGGCATTTTTTCGAGCAGACTGCATTTGCCGTGTACGACTTCGTCGTGCGAAAGCACCAAAACAAAATTTTCGTGAAAGGCGTACCACAGCCCGAAGGTAATCTGGTCCTGATGAAATTTGCGGTAGATCGGGTCGCGCGAAAAATAAAAAAGGATGTCGTGCATCCAACCCATGTTCCACTTAAAAGTAAAACCGAGGCCGCCCATCCAGGTTGGGCGGCTGACTTTGGGATAAGCGGTGCTCTCCTCCGCAAACGTCACCACTCCCGGAAATTTATCGTGCACCAGGTGGTTCATGGATTGCAGGTATTCTATGGCTTCCAGGTTTTCCAGGCCGCCGTTTTTATTGGGCAGCCATTCACCATCTTTTTTGCTGTAATTGCGGTAGAGCATGGAGGCCACCGCATCCACGCGCAACCCATCGACATGGTACTTTTCGCACCAGTAAAGCGCGCAACAGACTAAGAAATTGCGCACCTCGTGGCGGCCGAAATTAAAAATAAGCGTGCCCCAATCCCTGTGCTCGCCTTCGCGGGGGTCTTGATGTTCATAAAGGCAGGTGCCGTCGAACCGCGCCAGACCGTAGGAGTCTTTGGGAAAATGTCCCGGAACAAAATCAAGCACCACGCCGATTCCTTCCCGATGCATGCGGTCGACAAAACACTGAAATGCGTGCGGATCGCCGAAGCGATGATTAGGAGCAAAAAAACCGCCCACCTGATATCCCCATGACGGCACAAAAGGATGGTCCTGCACCGGCAAAAGCTCGATATGCGTAAATCCCATTTCCTTGCAGTAAACGGCTAATTGGTCGGCCAGATCGTAATAGGAAAGATAATCGCCGTTTTCGTTGGGCCCGCTGCGGCGCCATGAACCCAGGTGGACTTCGTAAATGCTGATCGGCTGGTTGAGCAGGTCGCGTTTGCGGCGGTCCTCAATCCAGGCATCGTCGCTCCAGGCAAAGTCGTCGATATCCACCACGACCGAAGCGTGGTTGGGCGGCGGCTCCTGGTAATAGCCCCAGGGGTCGGTTTTTAAAAATATATGGCCGGTTTCGCGGTTCTTTATTTCGTATTTGTAAATATCCCCTGCGCCGATGCCCGGAATAAAAAGTTCCCAGATGCCGGACTCGCCCAGCAGACGCATGGGATGGCGCCGGCCGTCCCAGTTGTTAAAATTGCCGACAACCGAAACGCGCCGGGCGTTGGGCGCCCAAACGGCAAAAAGCGTGCCGCGCACGCCGTCTACCGTACGTAAATGCGAACCGAGATCGTCGTGGGCGCGCTGGTGGTTTCCCTGGTTATACAAAAACTGGGACTGCGTACTGATAACGGGCAAAAAGCTATAGGGATCGATTATGCTGCGCGTCTGGCCATTGTGCAATTTGAGAGCGAGCGAATATTTAAAGCATTGACGGATGCGTGGAATAAGGCCTTCAAAAACGCCTTCGAGATGGACGCGCTGCAGGGAATAGGCAATTTTATCCGATTTACCGCGCCGAATAACGCTTACTTCCTTGGCATCCGGTAAAAACGCGCGCACGCTGATGCCGTTTTTTTCTTGATGC
Source organism: Chitinivibrionales bacterium (assembly GCA_028718065.1). GTDB lineage: Bacteria > Fibrobacterota > Chitinivibrionia > Chitinivibrionales > FEN-1185 > JAQUMP01. The sequence goes on from JAQUMP010000028.1 coordinate 4,896, forward strand.
ATACCCAGAACGGCAAAGGGGTCGCTGAGTTCGTTGGAAAGAATCGCATCGATGTCTGATTGTTTTAGTATTTTCATAATCCTCTAATAATAAAAATATTAAAAAATTCTGGAAAGGGCTCCGCCCTTTAAATCCCGTACGGAAAATGCTTGTTATAGTAAAAAATAAAAGGCGGCAAAGAAAAGACTCTATGATTATACTGCCGCGGTCGATAATTTTCAAATGGTTCTGAAGAAAGATTATTTTATAAGGGCACTTAAAAGAAAACGGAGAGAAAAAATGATTGTAACGACAGTTGTCGTCTTGGTAAAACAGGAAAATATAAGCGAATTTATTACAGCCAGCATTAAGAACCACGAAGCATCCATTAAAGAGCCGGGCAACCGGCGCTTTGACGTTTTGCAAAGCACGGAGGATCCGGCGAAATTCCTGCTTTATGAAGCCTATGAATCCAAAGAAGCGGCGGTCGCGCACAAAAGCACACCCCATTATCTGGAGTGGAAAAAAACAGTGGAGCCATTTATGGCCGCCCCGCGACAAGGAATTTCCTACAATGCTATCCGACCGCTTTAAAAGCATGGCCGTTAATCCGTTTGCATTTGGGCCGACACCCCGGATAGTTTTTGGGGACGGTTCACTGGCATCGATTGCAGAACATATTACACGGTATGGCAGGTCCATTACGCTGGTGACCGGCGCGAGTTCATTTGCCGGTTCACCGCATTTTAAAACATTGGTTAATAATCTTGACAAGGCCGGAATAAAGTATTGCCGTATTTCCGTAAGCGGTGAACCCTCTCCCGAAATTATCGATGCCGCCGTGCGGGAGTGCAAAAAATCAGCGAGCCGGGCGGTCGTTGCCATCGGCGGCGGCAGCGTGCTCGACGCAGGCAAAGCGATTGCCGCTATGGCCATGGTCGACGGGTCGGTCACGGAGTATATGGAGGTCGTCGGGACTAAAAAACATCCCGGAAATAAATTACCTTTTATCGCCGTGCCGACCACCTCCGGTACCGGCAGCGAAGCTACCCGCAACGCCGTTATAAGCAAAGTTGGACCGCAAGGTTTTAAATATTCATTACGCCACGAAAATTTTATGCCCGATGTCGCTCTTGTAGACCCGCGGCTTATGCTTTCCTGCCCCGTCGGCATTACCGCAGCCTGTGGCATGGACGCGCTCACCCAACTTCTTGAGTCTTTCGTGTCAACCAAAGCCGATCCAATAAGCAGCGCGCTCGCACTTTCCGGAATTAAATCAATAAAAGAAAATCTTTTAGCAGCGTGCGCGCATGGCGCAGGTGACATAAACGTACGTGCCTGCATGGCTTATGCCGCGCTTATGTCGGGTCTGGCGCTTGCACATGCAGGACTGGGCGTCGTGCATGGATTTGCAGCAGCCATCGGCGGACTTTTTAATGTTCCGCATGGGGTTATATGCGGCAATTTGCTTGCGCCATGCATAAAAATAACCATCGAACGCCTTAAAGAATCGTCCTCGGGAAACAATCCTTTTTTGGCAAAATATGCCGCTGCCGGCGCTGCTCTTGCCGATTCTGATTCGTTTGATATTTATGCCAGTTGTACTGTGCTGCTTGACGTATTGTATAAATGGCGGGAGGAGCTAAAAATTCCGAATCTAAGCAGGTTCGGCGTCTCTGAAAAAGATAGTGCTGAAATCATTAAAAGAACCGATTGCAAAAATAATCCTATAAAACTCAGCGCTGATGATGTATCGCGAATATTGAAGGAATCCCTTTAATGCGCATCGCCCCAATGAATGCCGATCCCGGCGTCCACTTTAAGCGGCACATCCATTTTGTAAGCGCCGCTCATGAGCAAAACAGCCCACTCTTTAAATTTTTCCGATTCTTTTTTGTCTATTTCAAAAACCAGCTCATCGTGTACCTGCAAAAGCATTTTGGCCTGCGGAAACAGCGTGTGTAAATCGGCGTGGATATTTATCATGGCGATCTTGATAATGTCGGCGGCGCTGCCCTGCACGGGCGTATTGACGGCGATCCGTTCGGCGGTTTGCCGTATCTGGTGATTTTCGGAATTTATTTCCGGAATATAGCGGCGTCTGCCGAAAATGGTTTCGCTATATCCTGCCGCGCGTGCGCGCTCGACGCTTTGGCCGAGGTACTCCTTGATGCGCGGGAATTGCGCAAAGTAAATCTCTATAAACTGCGCCGCTTCTTTAAAGGAAATATTGAGCGTGCGCGCAAGATTTACCGGCCCCATGCCATACATCAGGCCAAAATTGATGGTCTTGGCGGCCCGCCGCATCTGATCGGTCACGAGCTCCGGGGCGATATCACCGTAAATGACCGCGGCGGTCTGGGTGTGAATATCTTTATCGTCAAGAAATGCCTGCTTAAGAAGCGCATCTTGCGAAAGGTGCGCCAGAAGCCGCAGCTCAATCTGCGAATAGTCCGCGGAGACCAACACGCTGCCGGGGGGCGCAATAAAAGCAGCGCGGATTTTGCGCCCTTCTTCGGTGCGAATCGGAATATTTTGCAAATTGGGATTAGTGCTGGAAAGCCTTCCCGTAGCCGTTATGGTTTGATTAAAAGAAGAGTGCAGCCGGGATGTTTTACTGGAAATCTGCTGCGGCAAGGCATCGATATAGGTGGAAAGCAACTTCTGTTTCTCGCGGTATTGCAGCAGATTTTCGGCTACCGGGTGATATGCCGCAAGTTTTTCGAGCGCATCGACATCAGTCGAAAGGCCGGTTTTGGTTTTTTTTGAGTGCGGCAGATTAAGTTTTTCAAACAGCACTTCGGCAATCTGTTTCGGCGAATTAAGATTGAACTCACTTCCGGCAAGGGTGTAAATATCTTTGGAGATTTTTTCCAGATCGCGCGTATAGCGCTGCGAAAGCATGGCGAGCAAATCGGTATCGATGGTAACGCCATTCCATTCCATTTCGGCCAGGACCGCCACCAGCGGCATCTCGATTGTTTTAAAAAGTTCCGAAAGCTTCCGTTCTTGTAAAATCGGTTCAAACAATTTTTTAAGCATAAGCGGCAGGATTACATCTTCACCCGAATACGCAGCCGCCTTTTGGATATCCACTTCGGCAAATGAAACCTGCTGCTTGCCCTTTCCGATAAGCTCTTCGATCGGGGTTATTTTGCAGTCGATCCAGTCGCCGGCCAAAGCATCCAGGCTAAGCCGGCGTTTCCCCGGATCGATAAGATAGGCCGCTACCATCGTATCAAAATCCAAACCATTTAAATGAATGTCATAGTTTTTAAAAACCTGGCAATCATATTTAAGATTGTGGCCGATCTTGGCAATACGGCTGTCTTCGAGAAACGGTTGCAATATTTGCAGGATCGGCTGGAGCGCAAGATTATCGCCGCGCGCATGACCCAGCGGCACATACAGTGCTTCGCGCGTGTCAATGGCCATGCTGATCCCGACAATTTCGGCTTCGCGCGGTTGGGTGCTCGTGGTTTCGGTATCTATGCAGACAAATCCGGTCTCCTTGATTTTATGGATCAATTGTTCGACATCTTTAATGTTTTCAGCACAATGAATTTTAAAATCCAAACAGGCCTTGGGCAATTCAAAAAGCGGGTTCTGAAGCAGGGAGCTGAATTCCAACTCCTTAAAGAACTCGATACAGGCAACTTTATCGGGCTCCGAGGCCTTAAACGATTCGACCAGGATCGTTTCTCCAATATCAACAGCCAGCGTGGCAAGCGTGCGGCTTATTTCCAGGTCCTTTTTATGCTCGGCTATTTTATCGGCAAGTTTTGGGTTATTGATAATGCCGGGGTCCTTTAATAACGTATCGATATCCCCCGCTTTTTCCAATATTTTAACCGCGGTTTTTTCGCCGATTCCCGGTACGCCGGGAATATTGTCTGAGGCATCGCCCATGAGCGCAAGAAGATCGCGGATCTGATTTGGCAAAACCCCCATTTTGGCTTTAACTTCGTTGGGCCCAAAAGTAGTAAAACCGCCGCCGGTTTCCGGCGCAAGCATCCGCACTTTTTCCCCTACGAGCTGCATTAAGTCTTTGTCGCGCGTGACAAGCGAAACGAAAAAGTCTTCCTTAAGCGCCTCTTGGGTAAGATAGGCAATAATGTCATCGGCCTCAAAACCTGCCTTCTGAACAACCGGCGCGCCCAGAAGTTCGGCGCTCTTTAGGATCAGAGGGATTTGCGATTTTAAATCGTCGGGCATTTCAACCCGGTTGGCTTTATATTCGACATAGAGCTTTTCCCGGAAGGTGGGCGTTGGGCTGTCGAACACCGCTGCAATATACGGGCATTTATAATCCTCCAGCAATTTAAGCAGGTAATTTACAAATGCATAAACCGCGCCGGTTGGCTGGCCCTTGGCGTTGGTGAGCGGGTTTTTTATCATGGCGTAATAGGAGCGATACGCAAGCGCGTGGCCGTCAAGGATGTAAAGATGCTTTTCGAATTTATTCATTGAGAGCTTTCAGTTCGGCGGTTTTTAATTGTTATTACAAAATAAATTATCGTAAGCGTACGCCTCACGAACAAATAAAAAACCCCCAAAACCGGCGAAAAAAAACGCCGATTTCCAGATGCGGCCGCCCCCTCGCCGTAAGCGGCCGGAACTACCTTTCCGGCCAATTCCTGGGACGCTTTGTGGCCGCCTAAAGCCCGGATCGGGCTTCCGGCAGCATCCGCGCCATATTTCGACGTGCTCCTGCCGCCTGGAACCCGAAAGACAAATCGTTTGTAATCTCCCCTACTTTGTTTACCTGACAGTTTTTTTACCGCATCCGGAGTCCGGTTAAAAAATGTTTGAAGAAGTGTACCAAATGTGTACCCAAAGTGTACCCATTTTAGAAGTATCAGGGGGTATTAAGGGGGGTAAAGGCTTTGCGAAGGAAAAATAAAAAACCCTCAGAACTGGCGGAATTTCATTAAAAGAGCCAATTCAAAGGGTTTTTTATGGCCTGCCGAGCAGAAGCCGACAGGCGAAGGATGGTGGAGCTGGACGGGATCGAACCGACGACCCTCAGACTGCCAGCCTGATGCTCTCCCAACTGAGCTACAGCCCCAAATTAAACAAAGAAGCTGCTAAAAATTACTTGATGAAATCGTTCCAGTCAATACTATCCGAAAAAATCGTGCTTTAAATTTATTGTATTCAAGGCCCTCCATTTCGTAGTTTTTCCCATGCTTAAGAGCCGTAATGAGCTCATGGAAATGTTCGGCAATCCCGCGTTTGTCCCGCATCCGCGCTTTAACGGCATGGTTACATTTCCGGGCATGTCAAGCTGGATCACGGCGCCGCTGCGCATAATCCTGCCTGCGACGATCCTGGAAATTTATAGTATCGACTATGTGCGCGCGGGCCCATCCGAAGACGGCAAAACCGCGCAATTCGACCATTTTCTGCGCTTTCAGCAGAACGCTTTCCGGCTCTGGTATCAAATTGACGGGCAGGGAATACTGCAAAACGCGACCAAAAACAACTTTGGTTCCACCCACCCCGGATTGCTGGGCGTTATGGATACGGGGCAACGTCATGCCTATCTGCATCAACGCGGCGACTTTGAATGCTTTGTCATGGAGTTTGCGTTGCTCCCATCCAACCAGACCAAATATTTCTGGAACTGGGAGGTGGAAGGGAAATGCGTGCTTGCCGAACACGAGCGCGTTATTTTTGAAAACCACCTTTTTAATCTTTTACTGGCGGTCGCGACCGGGCGTGATTTTCAGGGCATTGCCCCCGCGGCCGGCATGCTGGAAATTATTCTGACCGGTTTTCAAAAAAAACTCATAACCTTTTCTCAGGCGCAATTTCCCAAAAACAAGTCGCATCTTCTGGTTCAGAAAGCCCAGCATTTTATGCAGCGCAATTTTGTCTCTTTGCAGCATCAGGAGCTTTTGGCGCAGGAGTGCGGCGTGGACATTAATTACCTTAATATTGTTTTTAAAAAGGAGACCGGCCGGACGCTTTTTCAGTTTCTAACCACGGTCCGCATGGAACACGCCAAACACCTTCTTGAGGAAGGAACGCTGCCGATTATTGCCATCGCGAGCCGCGTGGGATATCCTAACAATAATTCGTTTGCGCGCGCTTTTAGAAAGTTTCTTAAAGAATCCCCTTCCGAATACCGCAAAAAGCACTCGGCCCAATCATCTTCTAAATAAGTTCCTGATAGTCAACGCAAAATTGCTTGCGGCGGCAGGACGAGCAATGCTCGACCATCCAAAGGCGGTCGAATTGTTCCATGATTTGTTGAATAATTTTGGGATCGTCCGTAATAAAGCCGGACTCAAAATTGCGCTTGTTTTCGCTCTTGGCGCCCATGCCGGCGCCGGTGAGGTTGGCGCTGCCGGAGTAGGCGAACCTGCCGTCAACCACAACGGTTTTAAAATGGATGCGCGGACACAGGAGCCGCTCAATGCCTTCAACCAGATTTTTATAACGGTCGAAATCCTGCCGGAACGCCGGGCCGGGCTCCTTGGCGTGGATTAAGCGCACCTGCACGCCATCCTTTACAAGATCGGATAGTATTTCCAGGAAGGGCGCCATTTTGCGCTGTTTTGCCACGTACAAATCCTTAAGGTCCGAGGTCCCCAGCCAGAGGAATTTTTGCGCCTTGGGCACGGCCTCTTGCAGCACTTTTTTATAGATTTGGGTGTCGGTAATAAATTCGGTAGTTTGCATGATAATGCTAAAAATTATATCATGAAGGCGGCGCGGCGAATTATTTACTTTTTTATGGCTGGCCCCTTAACAATTGCCGGCAATTAATAGTATGATTGTTATAAGAAGGGAAAATCAATTGACCGGTCCGTAATTTAATAAAAATCGTAATATCCTATTCGTAAATATATTATGCTCAATAAACTGCTCCTTAAGCTTGGTCTTTCGCCTCAACAAATCGAGATTATCAAACGGGTTGCACAATACTCGGTCGGCGGCTGTGTTTTGATCGTGGCCATCTCTTGGGGCATCCAGACCATTCTTATTAAGCGGCAGGAATCCAAAAAAGAGTTTGTGGTACAAGCGCCCGAACTCGAACAAGTTTTTAGCCAGAAAAGCGACTGTCTGCTTCCCATCGACATAGAGGCCCATCGTTTTGTGGCCGAAAGCTACCTTAAAAACGAGCAGCCCGAAAAGGCCGTTCCCCATCTTCTGCGCGTTTTACTGCTGAATAAGGCCGACCGATCGCTGCGATTGACATTAGCGAACGCCTACATTCAGGCAACCCAGTACGATCGCGCCGCCGCTGAATTGCAAAAGCTCAAGGAAGAAGATATTTCCGACACTCTTTCGCCCATGATCGCCGCCAAATTCGGATTAGCGCTTTTTTACCTTGGCAAAAGCGACCAAAGCGTAACGGAACTTACGGCCTGTTTGAGCAAATACCCTAAGTTTGTGGAGGCATCGTGCTACCTGGGGCTGGTTAAAGCGGCCTCGCCGTCTACCAAGGCTGAGGCGCAGAAATATTTCCAGCAGGCCATCGATTGGAACCCCGAATTCGCGGAAGCCTGGTATCAGATGGGGCGCGTTTGCATGGAAACGGGGCTTTACGAAAAATCGCAAGCCTACATGCAGCATGTGCTGGACATTGAGCCGCTCAACGCACGCGCGCATGCAAGGCTCGGTATGGCCTATTTTTATTTGAACCAATCCTTGCTTGCTAAAAAAGAGTACCAAACCGCGCTGGCCCTTAACCCTTCCGATTACAACACGCACTATAACCTGGGAGAACTGCTTCTGAGCGTTTACGAAGATAAAAAAGGGGCGCTTGAAGAATTCCAAAAAACGCTGGAGTTTGCTCCCGACCATGTGGAAGCTAATTTTAAAACCGGGCTGATCTGCCTGAGCAACAACATGGCCAAAGAATCGATCGGCTTTTTGGAGCGCGCGCGCAGCAAAGCGCCCTCGAATATGCGTGTGCTCATGCAGCTTGGTGTTGCCTATGAAAAGCTGGGCCTTATCGCCGATGCCTTGCAAGCGTATAAATCCATCATTGCCCTCGATCCCCTCAACCAAATCGCCCAGCAGAAAATAAAGCTGCTTTCCAGTCCGGCTAATGCCTCCGCCGGCTCGAATGAGTAAACATCAATAGCTTTCGTTTCTCTTCACCACCAATACAGGCTTACCGGCCAGCCACCGGCACAACAGAGTTGAATGTCTTTTCAGCATTTTTGATTGAACAGATATATAATCCAGCGGGAATACTGTTTAGCGCTATGGCGACATTGCCGACATGGGCCTCATAGTCTTGATTAAAGAGCATTCTGCCAAGCATATTGTAAATCCGAACGGTAAAAGCGCGTTCGCTTCTGTTTTCGATCCTGAGGCTGTTTTTAACAAAATGCATGCTGATTGCGGCAAGCGCCTTTAAAGCGGCAGGATTTTTAATTGAGGCAGCAGGATCGAGCAAACCGCTTGCGGGAAAATTGGATGATATTTTCCCCTCGTTAAGCAATGCTTTGGCAAGATGCAGCCCTGGCTGAGTAACGCCGGCTTTGTGCTGAACAAAGATGGAGAAAAGTTTCACGCTGGCGGTGTCCAGACGGTCGTTCGTGGTCATGGCAACTTTGTAGGTGTTATCCGTTCCGTCGTACTGCGCCTGAATATTGCTGTTGCGGACTGAGGGCTGGATATCTTTAATAGTGCTTACTACCGCCGGATCGCAGGCAATACCAAACTCCCCCGCCATAAGGTCTTGAACGTCGGTGGCCTGGACATCGTATTTGTAAATATCGCCCGATATGTTTTGCGGCGAAGATATGGCAAGGTTTACTACCGGGACATTACTGCTGGCGAACATGCTCCGTTTACCGAACACGACTTTCTGTTCGACCGGGAATTGGGAAATCAGACCGACGCTGTACTGAAAAATAAGTGCGGCGTCGTAGCTCGTAATCGTGCCGTTCCCGCTCACATCGGCCACAGCAGGCGTGAAATTCGGGCAAGAAGCATCGGGCAGGGTCAAAGTCCCAACGACATAATCGAGCACTTTTTGGGCATCAAAAACATTTACGACGCCGTTGCCGGTAACATCGCCATAGCGGATCGCAGGCGTATTCACCGTAATTATGCCCGGATTTGTAGAGGCAACCACTAATTTATTGCTTTCGTCAATCACTATATTCCTTAGCGAAATCGTTGAAAAACTTCCGGTGGATGCA
>JAQUMP010000029.1 GCA_028718065.1 Chitinivibrionales bacterium
ATGTTTTTTAAAAACCATTATTTTAGCCACATCAGAAGGGCATCCGTCAGGGGTTCAAAAATCCGCAGAAGCGGCCTTGCAAAGGGGCCAAGGATTTTGCGGATTTTAAAATGCAGATGGCCCTTTATGATTCCAAACCACATTTTAGCCTCCGAAAAATCGGCGTTAAACAGGAGCACATGCCCGCCGAAGATGCTCTCCTGCGGCCGCCAGGGGCGCGACTTGCGGTCGCTAACCCTTTTGTAAAGCTCCGTTCCGGGCAGCGGATAGGGCATGGAAAGACCCAGATAATCCAGCGGCAGCGACAGGGCAAAGTGCAGGGTTTGGAGCACGGTTTGGTTGGTGTCGCCGGGGTAAAACAAAATAAAAAAGGCGCCGACCTCAAGCCCGGCGGCATGCGCCGCTTCTACGGCGCCGCGCGCCTGTTCCGTGGTGATGCCTTTACGCATAAGAGTAAGCATGGCGTTATTGCCGGATTCGATTCCAAAATAAATCCGGCGGCACCCCGCCGCTTTCATGGCTGCGGCAAGGGAATAATTAATGGCATCAACGCGGCCAAGACACTCCCACTCAAATTTAAGGTCGCGGCGCCGGATCTCCTCGCATATTTTTAAAACACGCTCCGGCTTCATGGTAAAAACATCGTCGGCGAAGGAAATCCGGTCGTAACCGAGCTTAAGCACCTCTTCGATTTCATCCACGACATTTCCGGGCGAGCGTTCGCGGTAGGAGCCGCCGAAAACGACATTGCTGCAAAACTCGCATTGATACGGGCAACCCCGCGAACTCATGACCGTGGTTATGGAATAGCCGTACTTTTTCTTTCCATAAGCCTGGTACGATGCATTGGGAAGAAGTTTTCGGGCCGGAAATGGAATTGTGTCAAGGTCTTTTATAAAAGGGCGCGGTGCGGTAATCTGTGGGGGCGATCCTGGGCTATGGCTTTGAGCAGAACTCTTTTCCCCGATGATTACGCCGGAAACTTGGCCCAAATTCATACCCGATGCGTAAGCAGCGACAAGTTCCCGCATGGTTTGCTCACCTTCACCGCACACCACAACATCAAAGTGCTCTTTAAAAAGGCCGGGGTGGATCGTCGGCAGCGGGCCACCGGCGACCAGCAGGCCGGTTTGCGCGCGCAGGTGTTTTGCAAAAAGCCGGCAATCGTCAAGCATTGAGACCATGCAATAAATGCCGACGATATCGCTCTTTAATGTCAAGGCCTGGTCCATGGCTTCGGCGCGGGAAAGAAAGGTGCAATCCAGGATGGTCACTTCGATCCCCGCATGTTGCAAAACGCCTGCGATATAACCCAACCCTAACGGCGGGAACCGGAATCTCGAGCGGTCGCGCCGGGGTTTGAAAAAGGGATATATGAGCAGCACCGGGCTCATGATTTTTTTTCGATTTTAAGTGAATACCGGAAGTTTTTTAAAGAGGGCGCAAAGGTGTAGCCGAAACCGGACCAAGCCAGGCGCTTGCCCACCAGTTCGCTCCCCCGGAAGAGCCGCGCGCCCGGAACCTGCGCAAGCGTAAAGCGCACGGCATGAGTATCGCTTGTAAATGAGGCGCGTTCGGCCGTAACCAGGTCCCACATACCTGTTTTTTTCCCGGAGAGCTTTAAGCCGGAAGAATCCTCGTAACAGTCGAAATAATGGGCGCCTTGTTCGTTCATAACGACCACTTCGGTAATGCCGTGTCCGCCGAGATCGCCGGTATCTACTTCCACATGGATGGTTCCTGTCTTGCCATCAATGTCAAAATGGACGGGAATTCTCGCCGAAAATTCCGCCGGGCCGAAGGTTGTTTTTAACTGTAAAAACCATCGCAACCCGCTTGACACCGCCGTTAACAGGGACCGCATAAAAACAACGCGCCGCATAACGGCCGCGAGTGAATTTTTAATCATGTAAATCCACGTGTTATCCAATGTCAAGCGCCGGGGCCCGGCAATTTTTTCGGTGAGGTTCATTGCATAAATTGCCTTAAAACGCCAATGGGGCCCTTGTTCTTCGCAAGTAAGTTCAACGGCGCCGGGAAAAATCGTGGTGAGCCCAAGCTTTACTATAGGAACACCGAATCCGACCGCCTCTTCGGCCAGGTTGTGGTTTTGGGACATCAGCAACAGCCCTTTTTGCAGCGCCGAGGTAGGATATTGGTTTTGCCCATCCCGGCCGTCGGAGATTTTAAGGGCAATTTCGCGAAAAAGGGGAATGGTTATTTCCAAAAAATAGATTTCCTTTCATGCATTCAGGACAGGTTATTGGCGGACGCGTATGGCCTTCTCTTTAGACAAGCAATTACAATCCACCATCCGGCAATCAGCCAGGGAACCACGATAATGGTCCTGGCGACAATCCGCACATCACGAAACCTGTCCGAAAGAACGAGCAATTGTTCCATTACTCCGGGAAAACCGGGAAAGAGCAGTTGCGCCATTGACGTATTAAAAAAACCGAAAATCAGGGGCAAAACCCATACGGCCGTCAACAAAACAGGCGGCAGATTTCCGCTGAGCGTTAAAATTAATACGAATGAAAGCACAAGAATAATGTTCGGTTCGGAGAGCCAGGTCCGGGTAAGGAAAAATATCAGCACAAAGGCGGCACTTTTTTTTAAAAGGTATACCAGCGAATGCTCAACCGGGAAAAGAGCGAGAATGGAGATCGCCAGGGCCGGCATCCACATCATTCCCAAAGACTGCCAATTTCCGGTGAGGGTGTATGAGTATTTGAATAGCTCATACCAACTCATAAAAGACATTCCTCCGCCGACGATAAAATGGGCGTTATAGTGCTTAAAAATGATGCCGGGGTCCCATTTAAAAATTACAAAGGGGAAAACGCAAAACAGAAAAAGACCCGTCGCTAAAATCCCGCAATAAGTCAGGGTTTTGCGCCATGATTTTGATAGGAGAAAACACATAAAAACCGGTAGCAGGGGTAAAGCCGTCGGTTTGAGAGAAATTGCCAGAGCCAGCAGAATTGCCGAGTAGGAGAGTTTTCCCGCATCCAACAAAATCAGCGCTAAAAGCGCAAAGAACGCGACGCAGGAATCGAACTGACCCCAGGCGCTCGAAGCATATAAAAGAAATGGATTAAAAAACAAATAAATGCGCGCCCGGCGCGCAACGGCCGAACCGTAACCCATTTTGTCAAGAACATGCTCCACAAGGTATGCCAGCCCTATGTTCGCCGCCATGATCGGGAGTTTAATGGCGCAATTGTAAACCAGAAGATTGGGGACGAGCGCGTACGAACAGCGGTACACAAGTCCCAGCATAAGCGGCCAAAGCGGCCCATAGCCAATGGACGAAAGTCCGGAAAAATAAGCCGAATGAAAAAGCGCGCTTAAGTCCTGGGGAATATAGGGGTTTTGGCCGGTGCCGGCGAGATACCCCGTGGCCATGAAGATTGACATATCGTAGCGATGACCGAGGAAAAACCCTGCAACAAGTTGGATTGCGACACTGAGAATCAGGAGCGTTGCGTTGTGGAGCTTGTTCATGAGGCAATCATGCTTTTTGGAGCATGATTCTAAAATATATTGCGCAATTACAATAAAAACAAAGGGGACTTTATTGAGGAGAATGTCAAGTAATTACAAAACTTCTATGAAGCGTTGCACATCCGGGCAGGTTTCGAGCGTTATGCGCAGGTTGGTGATATCGTCCCGGCAGATATATTTTTCTTCCCGTCCGGGCCGCCGGGCAACGCCGCAGGCGACCAAGGCGCGATCGCATTTTGGCCGCGTGCGCTTGCTCTTTTTAACCGGCACGGGGGCCGGCAATGCCGAAAGGGAATTGTGGGCGATTTTTTTGAGCATATCGGCCAGCGAATTTTCTTTGCAGTGCTGCTGGATGTCTTCAAGTTGTTCGGTGCTCAGTTGAAACGAGGTGTGCCGGTAAAAAAGCAGGGGTTTGCCGCAAAAGGGACAGTTGATCAATAAAATCGAAGCATTGGCGCTTAAAAAAATATCACAACGTTTCTGGCAACTAGGACAATCGAGCACCATTTTTTTTACCATGATCGCAACGCTCCTGTCGCACGTTTTCAGAACCTATACTTATTTTACCAAAGAACTGGCCGATTGTCAATAATAATAACAAGGAAAACAGAGTGGAAAACGCGATAGATCCTGGAGAGGAAACCGATGCCGGGCGCCTGCTGCATGACCAAATTGCACAGGTGCGTGCGCTGGGCCGGCACGCCCTGAAAAAGGCCGGGGAAAAACTCCTTAAACGTCAAGCCGAACTGGAGGAGGCGGGCCGTTTTTCCTGGTACCGGCAGATGGGCGACTCGCTTCTGGCCGATCCCGTGCGGTTTCCACGCGGCACGACCAAAACCGAAATCGTTAATATTCACAGCGGACGCCCCGAAACCATTACCTTGAATGCCAAACTCGATGCTCCGGCCAATGCAAAACTCCTGTATAAAAAAGCCAAAAAGGGGCAGCGCGGCGCCGAGGTTTGCGCCCAGAAGGTGGCCGAAACCCAGCAGGAATTTGCGGCCCTGAGCGCGGCTTTAAACCAACTGGGGGAACTTGCGGGAAGTGAGGACGTTTCTGTTGACATTAAAGAAGAACGTTTGCGGCAAATAGGCCGCTCTCTTGCGGCGCTGGGTGTTCCCGTGGAGCAAGTATCCTCGTTACGGGCGCCCAGGGAAAAACGCGAAGAGGTTCCCTACCGTCACTTTATTCTTGACGGATGGGATATTTACGCCGGCAAGAACGATGCGCAGAACGACGAGCTCACCGTGCACTTTGCCCGCAGCCCCGATATTTGGATGCACGTTGCCCAGCATCAGGGATCGCACGTGCTCATCCGACGCCGTAAAGAACAACCCTGGCCGCCGGAGGATATCATGCGTAAAGCGGCCGGGCTGGCGGTCTGGTTTTCCAAGGCCAAGCATACCTCCTCGGCCGAAGTACATGTTACCGAGGCGCGTTTTGTGCACAAACGGCATGGCAGCCCGGCAGGCCAGGCGATTGCCGAGCGCTGCAAAACGATTCGCACGGCGCCGCTCTCGCCGCATGAAATTTTCGGCAGCGATTATACGGCGGCGGAATAAGCGGGATTGTTGGAGGGTTGGAGGGTTCGTGCGTTGGAGCGATAGAGTGTTATTGTATTTTAGATTGGCGAGAATTATTTTTGGTGCAGAATTTTAAAAAATGATCGCGGGGTGGAGCAGTCCGGTAGCTCGTCGGGCTCATAACCCGAAGGTCTCAGGTTCAAATCCTGACCCCGCTACCAATACAACCCTTCAAAATCGCTGAAACCGGCGGTTTTGAGGGGTTTTTTATTTTACGCCCTATGTTTCTCTACAGTGCAAAACCCCTGAAATACCCCCTTAATTCACAGTCTGTTAAAAAGCATAAATGTCAATTTAATCTTGCTAAAATATGCATTATTAACTATTTTTGCATATTATGTGCTCTATTAATATGAATTGAGGGGAGCTATTGTTAAATCCAAGGGATACCAGAGGAACAAATATGGTTCGACAAGTTATAGAAGGACAGAAGCGAGAACTTGATCTCCTGCTCAAACAACGGTATGTTGTCCGCAAGGTTAAAGTACCACCTCTCGATAATCAACTGGTCAAGGTTATCATAGGGCCTCGTCGCGCCGGGAAGTCATTCTATTCCCAACACTTGGCGATGGCATCGGGACCATTCGGATATATCAACCTCGACGATGAACGGCTCGTGGGGCTTATGGATTATGACGAACTTACGGCGGAAGCAATGTCTGTATATGACTCACCAAAGCGACTGCTCATCGACGAAATACAAAACCTTCCGCGCTGGGAGCTTTGGATAAACAGGCTTCATCGACTTGGATTGCGACTCATCATTACCGGGAGCAACGCGCACCTGCTCAGTTCGGAACTGGCCACGCATCTTACCGGACGTCATGAGCGTGTTATCCTGTTTCCCTTTTCCTTTGCCGAGTACAAAGATGCATTCAGTGGCCTAAAAGCGCTTTCAGACGTTGAAACGGCTTCATTGCTGGGCAGTTATCTTAAGGATGGAGGGTTTCCGGAAACCACAGTCACCTCCATCAATAAACAAAATTATCTGTTAACCTTGTTTCAGTCCACTATTTATAAGGACATCGTGAAAAGATACCGTATTACCGCTGCCGAAAGCATAGAGAACCTCGGTCGTTACCTCTTGTCAAATACCGGTTCGGAATACTCTTTCCGGTCGCTCACGCGGGTTGTCGGATGCAAGAGCGACATGACCGTTCGCAAATACCTTCGTTTTCTTGAAGAATCGTTCATACTTTTCAGCGTCAGCCGCTTTTCTTATAAGGTAAAGGAACAGGCCGCCCTTAACAAGAAGATATACGCAATCGATAATGGCGTTATCTCCGCCGTTTCTTTCAGCACAAGCCCCAACACCGGGCGACTGGCGGAAAATGTCGTAGCAATAGCATTGGAAAAACACCGGTTGGAGAGCGGGCAGAATTACTTTTTCTGGAAAAACACAAAACATGAAGAGGTTGATTTTGTCTGTATGGAAAACGGCCGCGTTTCCCGCCTTCTGCAAGTCTGCTGGAATATGGAAAATCCAAAAACCGCCGACAGGGAACTACATGCGTTACTCAAAGCCGGCAAAGAACTGCGCTGCGATACATTACAGATTATTACCGAACGGAAGAAAGGGAAAGAAGATTTTGAATGGTCGGGAATAAAGGCAAAAATAGAATTCATACCGCTTTGGGAGTGGTTGTTAGCGGAATAAAAAAAAGGGCTATGTATGGCTAAAGCTGAAAAACAAAAAGTACAAAAGACAAATTCGCCACTTCTTCAAATAAAATGAGGGAGAGGACAACAAGAGAACTTATGGATAGTTTTGCGCAAAAACATGGAACATTTATTTGCAGAAAATTGCTGAATGGCTGTGAATTAACAACTGAGAATGGGCAAAAACAATTCAAAGACCACGATTTAAAGAATAAGGTATGTATACCTTGCATCCAAAGTGCCGTAGACATTCTTGAAGGCATAATAAAAACCGTCTCGTGGGTGTCAGCGGATTAAGAAAGAAATCTTACGGCAGAATAAAACGAAACCGGTTGACATTTTTACAATTTGGCGCTATATTACCTAAGAGCAGGGTAACCTGTTTCATCATTGATTTTCTCCAGTTAGTCGGGGGCGGCTTTAATCGGCGGCCCTCTACTTTTTTAACTCTGAAAATATCGTATATTTTAATATTGCTCCAGTGCTTATATTAGCTCTTTACCCTGTCTCATAAATTCTTTTAAGGCGTCAACGATTTCCTTTCGTCGACTGGCAAATTTTAACCTGGTAAGTTTTTGAAATATATCTATACAAAAGGACACACATCGTGAAAAATCAAACGGCGGCTACAATCGCGGTACGAGCGCATTTCAAACAAGCGCCTTTTCTTTCGGCCTTTCTTGCTCTTGCGTTTTTGGTCATGGTTTCCGGTTGCGCCGCAAAAAAAGAAATTGCCGCGGCTCCGCCGCCCAAGCCGGCGCCTATTTATGTAAAGCCCAGGGTCGCCCTGGTTTTAGGGGGAGGAGCAGCGCGTGGTTTTGCGCATGTGGGTGTTTTACGGGCGCTGGAGCAGGAAAAAATCCCCATCGATATGATCGTAGGAACCAGCGTCGGCAGCTTGATCGGTGCGATGTATGCCTCCAACCCCAATACCTTTGAACTTGAATGGACCGCCTTTAAACTGGAAAAGGACGATATTTTCGATTTTTCGATTTTTTCCTCTACGACGGGTCCGGTCAAGGGAGACAAACTTGAAAGATTTGTTACCGCGACAATTCCCGTTCAGAATATCGAACAGTTAAAGCTGCCCTATTATGCCGTAGCCGCCGATCTGAATACGGGTGAACCGGTCATTTTTTCGGCTGGTCCTATCTGTAAAGCTGTCCATGCATCATGCTCCATTCCCGGCGTATTCACCCCACTGACGCTGGGTACCAGACAACTTATCGACGGCGGCGTGCTCGGCAATATCGCCCCCGAGGTTGCTCGCCAACATGGGGCAAACCTGGTAATCGTTGTTTCCATCGGTAAATCAATCCAGAACAAAGAGACCGGCAATATCATCGCGATAACGCTTCAGGCCATTGCGATCATGAGCAGCAGGATAGATGCCTACAAAGCCAAAGATGCCGATGTCCTGATTTCACCGGAAGTCGGTGACGTGGAAACCACGGATTTTACCCAGAAAAAACGGTGCATGCAGGCGGGCATAGTGGCCGCCCAGAAGGCGATTCCTGAAATACAACGGCGGTTGGAAGCGTTTAAAACTATGCTGGATACCGTGAGTGTGCAGCAGGTTAAGCCAGCGACGTAAGAGACGTAATTAACCTAATAAGTGACCGTGGCCAACGGCTCATCAACGAATATTTTTGATTTTTATTATGTACCTTGCCATTAGTCAATGACGCTGATATAATTTTCGTTTGATACCTAAATTTACATTCTAGGTATCCGCATGGCCCTTGTCGAATTCAACACGGCCAGCAGCGCCGTCCCCATATCTGCAAACACCGCTTCCCACATGCCGGCAAGACCGCATGCCCCAAATCCGAGGACCAGGGTTTTGATGGTAAGTGCGAAAAAGATGTTCTGCCATACGATGGTTTTTGTTCGTTTGCCGATGCGAATCGCCTCCGCCGCTTTTGACGGATGATCAGTCATCAGGACAACATCCGCGGTTTCTATTGCCGCATCCGAGCCCATGGCGCCCATGGCAATACCGACATCTGCGCTTGCAAGAACGGGTGAGTCGTTAATGCCGTCCCCCACAAAAGCAACTTTGCCACCGTGTTTTTTTTCCCGGGAAATCTTTTCAAAAAGTCTGACCTTGTCCTCGGGAAGAAGTTGGGCATGGTAAATGTCAAGCCCTAACTCATCCGCCACTATTTTGGCGGCGGATTTATTGTCACCGGTCAGCATGGCAATAGTTTGCACGCCCTCTTTTCGGAGCAAAGCGACGGCATTGGCAGAATCTTCTTTCAGTTCGTCTCCTATGGTAATGTATCCGGCATATACGCCATCGATAACCACATGAACCACGGTTCCCACGATGTCGCAGGTGTTATGTTCCACATTCTCGCGGTGCAGCAATGCATCATTACCGACAACGATAGTGTGAGCGGTTGTTTTTACCTTGACGCCGTATCCGGAAATTTCCTGGTGTTCAAGAATCTCTTCCTTGAGATTACTCGGTGATTTGTCCGCCTCCTCCATGATCGATTTTGCTATCGGATGGTTCGAATTGGTCTCGGCAATTGCCGCAAACATGAGTATTTGCCGCTTGGAATAACCGTTGCATGCTACGGTTTCCTTTACCTTGAATAACCCTTTGGTGAGTGACCCGGTTTTATCAAAGACAACAGTCTTAATTGCTGCCAACGCGTCAAGGATATTTGAACCCTTCACGAGTATCCCCCGACGGGATGCACCGCCGATGCCGCCGAAATAGCCAAGTGGAATGGAGATGACCAAGGCGCACGGGCACGAGATTACGAGCAACACGAGCGCACGGTATATCCAAGTGCTGAATGTCTGCCCAGGGACAAGCAGGGGTGGAAGGACCGCAACAAACAAAGAAAGAAAAACAACTGCCGGTGTGTAGTAACATGCAAATATGGTAATAAATTGCTCGGTTTTCGCTTTTTTGGCAGTCGCATTTTCGACGAGATCAAGAATTTTCGCTATTGATGAATCGGCAAAGGCTTTTGTAACCCTGAGCGTGAGAAGCGCCGTGGTATTTATCTCGCCTGCAAGCAGGACGTCGCCCGGTTTGACCGTGGCCGGAACCGACTCTCCGGTAAGCGCCGCTTTATTGACTAATGAAGTGCCTTCCTCAACAATTCCATCGAGCGGGACCTTCTCTCCGGCTTTGACAACGATCATGTCTCCCGGCCGGATGATTTCAGGGGAGACCTTTTTTAGTCCTGCTTTTGTCTTGATATTTGCATAGTCGGGCCTTATTTCAAGTAACGCGCGTATGGATTTGCGCGAACGCGCGACTGCCAGATTCTGTAGAAATTCACCGACTTTAAAAAATATCATCACGCCCACGGCCTCGGATATCGCATGAATTGCAAATGCCCCGATTGTCGCAATGGCCATGAGAACATTCTCGTCAAAAATGCGGCCTTTTCTGATGGTGCGGAATGCTCCGGTAAGTACATTCCACCCGGCAAGAAGGTAGGCTGCAAGGGCAACGGGATATTCGCCGATATTCCATGGAATTCGGTGCAGACGATCCTCAAAGAAAAGTTGAACCAAAAAAAGAGCAAGCGCAACCGATAGTGTCACGATTTCTTTTTTTGGGCTGAATTCCTCCTGGACGGTTTCGGGCTTTTCTTTCCGGGGGGCCGCACAATTTGCGCAATCAAGGTTGATCGGATCGTATTTCGTTATCATACATTTTCCTTTGCCTGTACACGGATCTTATTCGGCGGCATGCTTTATGCCCAAGCTCAGGATTTTGTTGATATGTTCATCGTCCAGCCGGAAATAGATGATTTTGCCCTCCCGACGATGGCGCACAAGTCGAGCCTGTTTTAAAATCCGTAGTTGGTGCGACACCGCAGACTGCGTCATGTTAAGAAGAGCGCAGATATCGCAGCCGCACATTTCGGCGCTGCTGAGTGCATATAAAATTCCTATCCTGGTACTGTCGCCGAAGACCCTAAAGAAATCAGCGACATCAAATACGGTTTCGGGTTGCGGCATGCCTCGCCTTACTTTTTCTACAATAGATTTATGAATAACCTTACCGCCGCCGGCGGCAGGATGCCGTTCTCGATTTCTTGGCATACAAACCCCTCCTCCGAGCACTTGCAATGAATGATTGAACAAGTGTTCAAGTGAAATATATGAATAAAAGTCCGTATGGTCAAGTCATTTTTGCATCGTACGCTCATTTCTAAAATAATGCGTTAACGCGGGGCGGGCTTGCCTGATACGGCGCGCCTTCTTCGGCAAATCCCGGACGCTCAATTTAAATCGACGGATTTTAGAACATAAATCCCCGATCCGGCGCCCTGCGGCGCCCGCAAGAAATTAAAATCCATTCACAAATCAACGCCGGACATAGTATGATAAGGCAACATGCAATTACCGGGAAGGTAGAAGGCTCAGGGTCGTTTTTATCAAGGAATAATCCATGCCGGCAACCAAAAAGAGCCTGTGGTTCTGGGGCATTATCGCCCTGGTTCTGAGCATGCAATTTTCGGGTCTTGACTTCGGTCTTCCGCAACAATACCATCCGGACGAATACTTTGTAAACCTCAGCACGTTTAAGCTGTTTCATGAGCTCCGCGGTTTTCATTTTGAAAAAACATATTATGTGCTCGGCGTGCGCTGGCTCTATTTCGCCGAATTTTGCGGCGCGGCCTTCGCGGGGCGGCTGTTGGGATATTTTCCTTCGTTCGCGTCGTTCTATCAGGGTTATTTTGCCTCCGGAAATCCCTATGTCGATGCCGCCCCTCCCCTGTTTTACCTGCTGCCGCGCATAACCTCCTTTCTGTTTTACGCGGGCTGTCTATGGCTTCTGTTCGCAATTGCAAAGAAGTTTACCGGAGGCGCAAAGTTTTCGCCGTTCCCCAAAATCGTGCTGGCCGCGGCCCTTTTTCTGCCGGCCGGTTTCCTCTACGGGCACTACGGCACGCGCGAATCGGCCATCTGTTTTTTTACTCTTCTGCTTATCTACCACGCCTATTTTTATTTTGACCCGCGGCGATTTAAAAGCGTGATAACGGCGGGCGTGCTGCTCGGCATTGCCTTTGGTGTCAAGGAAAACGGGGTGCTGTTTTATTTTCTGTATCTGTTTTTTCTGCTCGGGGCGTTTAAGGACAAGCGACTGTCGCTTAAGCGCCTGATACTCTGCGCCCTGGCGCTTGCCGCGGTTATGATTGTTGTTTTTCTGCTTTTAAATCCGCAGCGCCTGATGATTAATAACCTTCAGGAAACGACCCGCCGGTATCTGGCTTCCTCCACGCCGATAGCGGTGGCGATTTCGAACCCGCAC
Source organism: Chitinivibrionales bacterium (assembly GCA_028718065.1). Taxonomy (GTDB): domain Bacteria; phylum Fibrobacterota; class Chitinivibrionia; order Chitinivibrionales; family FEN-1185; genus JAQUMP01. Next base: position 12,037 of record JAQUMP010000029.1, read on the forward strand.
CTTATATATCCGCGCGCCTTCATGCATGAATTTTCGCTTCCGGGCCTGCTCCTTTTACTTGCGGGAATGACGATCGCCTGGCGCGCGCGGCGCGAGTTGCGTCCCCTTATCGGCGTTATTCTGGGAACATACCTTGTGCTGGACTTTATAAAAGGCAACGGGTTTGACCGGGCCGACCGTTTTATCATGAACATTTTTTTACCGGTCCTTTTCGTCGGCGCCATCGGGTTGCAGGCGGGCCTTGAAAAAATCAAAAAGGAAAAATATTTATGGCTTTTGCCGCTTGTCATTGTGCTGTGCAACGCCTATGAATTGAGTTCCATTTTTCTTGCTTTAAACGGGCATGATACCCGCGATACGGCCCGGAAATGGATCGCCGCGAACGTGCCAAAAAATTCCGCGGTCGCCCGCGAAACCATCTACACGCCCCTGCTCGATACGCTGCAATACCGCGTTGGGGTAACGGCATGGGTCCTGGGAAATTATTCGCTCGATTCCTTGAAAAAACTCGGCATCGAGTATGTCTTTTTCAGCGACAAATATTCATCCGGATGGGTTGACAACGAGCGCATTAATAAAAACTATCGGAGTTTTAAGCCCTACGTGATTAAATCGTTCGAAACTAATTTCCATTCGCGCCTGAATGGCTTTCATAGTCCTGCAATATGGGTCTGCAAGATACAATAACCCTTGTTTAATAATGTTCCCATGGATTTGTTTTTTCCCCTTTCTCGTATCGTATCAAATTCTATTTTATAAACCGTTTGCATTCAATCCTCTTTTACCCTTACTTACTAAACAAAGGACGGAAAACGATGGCGCTAAACGCAAAAGTCAAGATGTTTTCCTGCGTCGGCATTCTTATAACCCCCCTTCTTGTTGCCGCCCAAGCGGCCGCAACCGGCGGATTTACCGATGCGCTTCGCGACGTGCAGCAGTATAACTTTGCAATCCATATTTTGGCGATGCTCCTGGTCGGCTTCGGGTTTCTGATGGTCTTTGTACAACGCTACGGTTATAGCGCGACCACGGGGACCTATCTGGTCGTGGCCGCCGGCCTGCCCGTTTATTTTGTTTTGCGCAGCCTGGGTATCTTGACTGCAAGCGCCGTCCCCATGCATAGCATTAAGGGACTTTTGCTGGCCGAATTTGCCGTGGCCTCGGCGCTGATTTCGACCGGGGCCGTGCTCGGACGCATGCGCCTGCACCAGTATGGGTTGCTGGCGATTATCATGGCGCCGCTTTACATGCTCAATGAATGGATGGTGCTGGACGGCGGACTGGGCATAACCCGGGGTTTCGTTGATTCCGCGGGTTCGATCATCATTCACGCCTTTGGCGCCTATTTTGGCCTGGGGCTCGCGGTTGCATTTACAAACGAGACTCACTTAAAAGAGCAGATCCCCAGCGACGCCACCTCCAACCGCTTTTCCATGATCGGCTCCCTGGTCTTGTGGCTTTTCTGGCCCAGTTTCTGCAGCGCCGTGGTGCCGCCCGAGCAGGTGGCGGCAACCGCGGTCAATACGATCCTGGCGCTGTGCGGCGCCACGCTCACAACCTATCTGTTCAGCGCGATATTCAGCAAGGGCAAAGTCATGATCGGTGACATGGCCAATGCGGCCCTGGCCGGCGGCGTGGCCATCGGCGCGACCTGCAATGTCGTCAACGCGCCGACGGCGCTGGCCATCGGCGCCGTGGCCGGGGCGCTGTGCGTGTTCGGTTATGCGGTGGTCCAGGCAAAAATAAAAAAATTGTTTAACATCGTGGACACCTGCGGCGTCCATAATCTTCACGGCATGCCGGGACTCTTTGGCGGCCTCGTGGCCGTGCTTGTCATTCCGGGAATTGCCGGGGCCCAGTTGGCGGGGATCG
>JAQUMP010000030.1 GCA_028718065.1 Chitinivibrionales bacterium
AACACCCATGATTCCAAGCGAGGCTTCCAGATCCATTGATTTTGCCAAGGGAAGATTCATACCGATATTGCCTTTAAATAAATCGGACTGGTAATTAATCATGCCATCGCTTACCTCTTTCTGAAATGCAAGGTAAGTGCCTATGCCGATCATGCCGCCATTGGGGAAAGCATAACCGCCCATGAGGTCGATTTTGCCCGTTGGCGGAGCCATAACAAGATAATGGCCGTTTGTTCCACTCACCGAGGGACCGCTCAGATATTTTAATGCATCGTCGTAACGGTTAAAGCACGCACCAAAAGATACCATGGGATATTGATTACCGGCTTCTGCATTCTGCTTAAGCGAATAGGATACGATTGCGCCGAAGTAGGGACGCTCGGGATCGCGATTGTAGCGTTGCAGAGCAAAAGTATTGCCCGTTGATCCGCCTGCCTGTTGCGCCGCCTTTTGGTCCATGGAATCCTGCACATAAACACCCAGTGAACCAAGGATCATATTCGGATAATAATTTAAATTGGCAGGATTCCGGAACACGCTGGTTTCATCCATAAAAAAGGCATCGTGTTTACCCATACCGATGATTCGGGCGTCGGTCGCATATATACTAGCTAAACATCCGGCAGTGAGTAACACAACCGCAACTTTTTTCATAGCACAATCCTCCGTCGTTCAAAAAGCGTTTTTGGTTTCGGCTCAATTCTATCTTAACTTAATTATATTTTTAAGACAACCGAATAATAAAATATCTTTTTCACTGCGAGAATACAAATGGATAAACAACTTCGGTAACATCGCCGGGTTTGTCGATTTTCTCGAAAATCCATCGCTTGATTTTAGCGAGCACTTCATCTTCCAGCGCCGTATCGTCCATGGTGGATTCAACCTTTTCACAAAAGATGACCTTGCCGAATTCGTCTATTGCAAATTTTACCTTAATCTTTCCTTTAAGTCCAGGCTTTTCGCGCAGGCGTTTGTTATAGGCATACCGCAGCGCCGCGAGGTTCTGCATGACCACGCGCATGATACTCGATTTGCTTCTGCCTCCTGTCAAGGCAGCACCCTTGAGGAAGTCGGATGGCGTAATATCCAACCCGCTGCCGCGTTTCTTGAGCGCCAGGGCGCCGCCCTCGCCGCCCATGAGACCGCCGATGAGATCGTCGACGCCACCTGATCCACTGCCGCCGCCAAAGCCGCTGCCGTAACCGGCGCCATAGCCGATACCGGCCGCGCCTTTACGACCCACGCCGCCGCCGCCGCCGGATTTAAGCCCGCCGACGCCCTGTAAAACGGCATCTATATCCGTTGCAAAGCCGCCCTGGCCGAAAATATCGGCGCTGGCCACGGATTTGCCCTTGACTCTTCCGGAAATAATTCCCAAAACGCCCTGTTGCGTGACCCGCGCGCGCGGATCTCCGCCGCCGCCGGTTGTGCCGCCGGCGCCCTTATGCTGCGTAGGCTTGAGGGTTTTCTTATCGTTTTTTTCTTCCGGGACCTGTTTTTCATCTTCTTTCTTTTTTTGCTCATCGAGCTGTTTCTGGATATTTTCCGGCAATTGCTGTTGCAGGGAAGCAACGACTTCCTGGGGTATTTTTTCCAGAAAATCCTGCTTTGTTTCCTCAAAACGAAAGGTGGAAAACCAAACCCCGAAAATAAGGCCTATGGCGAGGCAACAAATCTGCACATAGCGCATTTTCCGGTCTTGCTCAATGTACCAGAGGTCCGGACGCTTGTTAAACATTTGGACCAACTCGGAATCCGAAAGCAGACGCCCGGGAGTTTCATCGTCGTCGTCGGAACTTGACGAAGACGAAACTGGTTTTTGGACCGCGGCCTCGATAGGCGTCATTTCTATTTGCGCGCCGACCGCTTCAAACCTTCTTTTAAGCTTGAGCGCTTCGTCTTCGTCCGCTTCACGCTTGATGCTGACGGATTTTGATGTTACCGCCGAAAAAATAACATCGAAAGAATTTCCCGACCAGCGCGCAACTTCTTCGGCGATCGCGCGGGCCCGTTCCGGATTTTCACAGCGTTTAATAATGATTCTATATTTCAAGGTCTGCTCCTTTTAATTCATTAACCCTTTTTAACAGGAAACAGTTTAAATTCGGCGCCTTCGGTATTCGGATCGCCCCGTTCCATTACGGCAAAAAGCATTGTCCGGTAGCCGACGGTCCCGCAAGTTGTCATAACTTTATACATGACGTCAAAGTCCATGTTTTTATCGATTTGAATTATAACCTTGCCTTCGACCTTGTTGGAAAGCCCTATTTTAACCGCCGCTTCTTCCTGGGCAAATTTTGCTTCGAGCACATTTTTAAGCGCCGGAATAGTCTGATCGAGACTGTTCTGCCCGATTTTACGAACTTCTTCGACCGATACCACCGCCTTGTTGTCGACCACTATCATGCTGTTATCGACGGCGATCTGCAGGACAACCTCGTTGGCTTTCTTTTTGGCGCTTGAATTAGGCAGAGTCAGGTTATCGGCGTTGGTAAGGATATTCCCCTCCGCCGAATAGTTGACAATAAGATATAGCAGCAGAATGGTTAATATATCCATCATGGATGTAATATTAACACCCTCCGCTATCCCTATGTTTGCCTTAGACCGGCCGCGTGATTTTGCCATGATTTTCCCTTCTTGCTTTTATGCGCGTAATTTTGCAATCATGATATTGGGATAATTCGAGCTTTTCGCTACGTCCATTAATTGAATGATTTTATCGTAAAAAACCCCGTTCTCCGCGGCAATGATAATATCGTCTTTGTCATCGACGTCTATGAACCGTTCCTTGATCTTCATGAGCCGGTTCTGAAGTTCGTCGTAGGCCGACTGCTGCTTAAGAACATATTCGGCGGGGTCGCTTACAATTACCATTTTGCGCGGGTTGCTCATGACAAAGGCCGTGTCGCCGCCTTTTACCGCTGTAAGCCCGTTGCCCATAATGTCGGTTACCATCTGGCCATATTTATTGTAAAGGCAATTTTTAACCTTGCCGGTGGCCTGGTCCACGGCATAGAGCCAGATATCGTAACGTTCATTAATGGTCATGCGCTTGCCGGTAGCGGGATCAAGCGGCGGCTCCGGGTGTTGCGGATCGAAACGCACGATGGTGTCTTTGCGATTGACACGCGAAATATAATGATGGAATTCGCGATAGTAAATGCTGGGCAAAAATCCACCCTTGGCGCCGATAGTTACGACCGAGTCCGTAACGATAAGCGTTAACAGCATTTTGTTGGATTTATCTTCTGTCGGCGCTACGGTCTGCTTTACTTCCGTGCTCGAACCGCGGCCTTCCGGCAGTTTTAATTCCAGGATTGCCGTTCTGGCAAACTCTGCGGACATGAGCAACATGGGGATAAGCACGATGATAACGTTCATGAACGGTTTTAAATCGATCGGCATACCCGCTGCCCAATGGTCCGCATCCGCTCCGACTTTTCTTGGTTTTCTTGCCATTGTTCTATTACCCTTGAAAGAGTGAGTCGAAATTTACTTTAGGTTAAAAATCGGCGATTATTCTTCTATGAGATTGATTAATTTGGCCGATTTTTCGTCCAGTTCGACAACCAGATTCTCCGCTTTACGGTTGATAAAACCATGCAGAAGAATCGTTGGCGCCGCGACGGAAAGACCCATAAGCGTTGCCGACATGGCAATGGCGATACCGGCGGCCAAGGCCTGCGCGCGCTGCGCAGCGGGAACGTTGGCAATGGCATTAAAGGTTTCCAGAAGACCGTAAACGGTTCCGAGCAATCCGACCAGCGTTGCAAGGTTGGCAAGCATATTGAGAAGGTTAATGTTCGAGGCAATCTTGGGAACTTCGGTCAAGAAAACTTCGTCGACGATTTTCTGGATGTACTTGGCGCCTTTGCTGCGGTTTTCCAGAATAACGCGAACGACTTTGGCCAGCGGGGTGTTAATGGAAAAAGCAAGTTTGATGGCTTTATCAAAATCACCGGCTTTAAGACACACGGACACCTGGGACATAAATGGGGAACTGTTCATTCCGCATTTAATAAACAGATACCAAAAACGCTCGATCATGAAGCCGAGAATTACAAAACCGACTCCAAGAATAAGCCACATGACCCAACCGCCTGCAGACTGAAAACCGCCAAGAATAAATGTAAAGAAATTCGCATGCATGGTGTCCCCACCTTTCCTGAAGTTATTAAAAGGTTAGTATGAAATAAAAAGTATTAACCGTGTAAATTTTTAACTCTGTTAAACAACGATGTCTCGGGCACATAAATGTTGCTTGTCAATAGTTGCTTCTTCTCTCCTTTCTTATTCTTGAATCATAATTAAAATAATTTTTTCCCGTCAAAACAAAAGAACTATTTTCAAACAATTAAACACAAGGTTATTTGCCCATTTTTAATTCGGTGATGCGTTCCTGTTCGTCCATGGTTGCGCGTTGGGCGTCGCGTTCCATTTGTCGCAACTTGGCGATTTTGTCCGGGACCGAAATATTCATCTGGACGACGTTCTGGATACGGCGCATATTGCGCGCGTATTGATCGTCGTTTGAGGCTGCTTGCTCGGCGGCGGGCGATGCCGTTTTTCCCTTGACAACCGAGGCCGCCGGCGTCGCCGGTTGCGCCGTCTGCGGCTTGACAACAGGAGCCCGTTCGACGATTTGCAGCGACAGGACTTCCGATGAAGGATTGATCCCGCGGATTTTTTCGCGGGTTTTGTCCAGCCACGGGCTGTTGACGATCCCGAGCTGGGCGGCGGCCTTGACGGCCTCCTCGAATTTCGGTAATGCCTTGTCCATGGCTTCCAACTCTTTTTCCTCGAGCAGTTCCTTGTAGGCCTTGCGGTCCTCGGGCGAAAGTCCCGCCGGGACGGGTGAATTCTTAAAAAGCAAGCCCACCTGTTCAAACAAGCCGCCTTTAAGGTAACCCATTTTCACAAACATATCTTTTGATTTGTCGACATATTCGTTTTTAATGTTCTGCTGATAGGCCCAATCGATATTCTTGCCGAAATACTCCTGGGCCTTGATGTAATATTTTTCCAGGCTGGAAATGATTTTGATCCTGGCGGCGACCTTTTCGGTTTCGTTGCCGCGAATTGTCTGGTTTTCGAGCGCGCCGGCAAAATCCACAAAACAGACGCCGATTTTATAGGTGGCCTTGATGGTCCATTCGGCCACGCCGATCTCCACGGCCTTGGCATAGGTTTTGGCGCACTCTTCGAGCAGTTTGGTTTTGGCCTCAAGGCTCTTTTTAACGGAATTGGGATCGCCGGTAAATTGAATCGCCGAAAAATCCCGGTAAATGATCTCGCCGAGCATGTATTCGGCCCGGGCAATGCTGCCGACATCGATCTCCGAATTTTTGCCGGTGTGTTCGTAAACATCGATGGCCATGGTGTAATTCTGTTTGGCATTGGCGTTGTCGCCCATGTTAAAATAGGCGTCGCCGGCCTTGACAACCGCTTCGACCTGTTTGGCCTTATCGGTGGAAAACTTTTTGGCATACTCGGTAAAAGTCCCGGCCATCTCCGAATTCTTGCCCATTTTTTCATAGCAGATGCCTACGGAAAAGAAGGCGTCCGCCGAAAATTCCGAGGTCGGAAAATTATTGTAAAGCATGCCGTAGGCCTTGATGGCCTCAGCAAACATTTTGGCCTGCTCGAAATAATATCCCGCATAGTAAAGACTCGGGGCGGCAAAGGCCTGTTTGTTGATTTTTTGGGCGCCGGCCATATATGCCATGGCGGCCTCCTTGGACTTGTTGACCTTTTTGTAGTCTTCGGCGGCGCGCACGAACGCCTTTTCGACAAGGGTTGACTGAGGATATTTTTCGGTGAACATCATGAATATAGATGCGGCGGCATCGAAATTGTTGAGCTCTTCGTAGCACGCGCCCGCCTCAAACCAGCCCCGGTCGGCGACTTTACTCTTGGGATATTTATCGGGGATTTGCTTAAAGGTTTCGGCCGCCCCGGCGGTATTGCCGCCTTTTTTCAGGGCTTCGGCTTTTTTAAAGAGCGTTCCGGCGGCCAAATCGATTATTTCGGCATACTCCGGGCTGGTTTGCGAATACTGCTTGAGCAGCAGGTCGTAACGGGCAAAAGCCATATCGTACTCGCCCATGCTTGCATAACAGTTGGCAAGCATGCGCAGGGCCTTATCGGAAATCTTGCTGCTCGGATAGGTATCGATTATAAATTTATAGAGTTGGATCGCATTTTCGTAGGACTTGGCCGAATAATAAATGTCGCCGCCCAAGAGAAGAACTTCGGGGGAATTGGCGCTTTTAGGAAACCGGCCCTGAAAGGCCCGGACGTAATCGAGCAGTTTTTTGGTGATCGGCTCGTTAAGCGCCTGTTCGTCGTTGAGCCCTTGTTTGGACATAATGCGTTTACGCGCACTGCTCAGAGCGACCACCACATTATAACCGGCGTCTTCCTGAGAAATGGAAACGGGACGCTTGGCCTCTTTCTTGCGTTTTTCCACTTCCTGCGCATCCATGCCGAGCGTATCGATTTCTTTTTCGTAGGCGCCGAAAGAGGCCAGATTGGCCATAGCAACCCAGTTGTAGTTGTCCGCGGCTTTTTCGAAATCTCCGAGGGTATTGTAGACTTCGGCCACATAAAACTTAAACTGGTATATGCTCCACTTGTCGTTAGGGAATTTATCGAAATATTCGTTAAAACGCTGGAGCGCTTTTTCGTAGAGGGAACGGTCTTTGTTTTTCTGCGCGAGCGCCAGGTAATACAGAGGAATGGTGCCCAGGGCCTTGCGCACCTCGTTATTGGCATTGGCGAGCGCCTCTTTTTGCCCGGCATTTTTGGCAACCCATTCGCTGGTGGGGCCGTAAGTGTCCACCAGTTTTTCGCGCGCGTCGTTGGCCTCGGCGTCTTTCTTTTTAAGAACAAAACACTCCACCAGCATTTGCTGGGCGAGCGGCGCGTCTTTATAATATGGAAACTGTTTGAGCGCTTCGTTTAAGGCGAGGACGGCTTCTTCGATCTGGCCGTGCGTGCGGTTTTTTTCTCCGACGGTGTAAAGTACCGTGGCCTCATAGGGACGGCTGCCGACTTTATGGAAAAAATTGATCGCCTCCTGAGCGCCGTTGGTCATGTCCGAGAAGGTGGTCGCCAGCATTTCCAGAGATTCGTCTCGCAGGTCCTGCTTTACATATTCGCCCGCATCGCTTTTTTCGATATAGGAGAAAAAGAGTTCGGCCGCTTTGTCGAATTCGGACAGGTTATAGTAAATATCGGCCTTGCGAAAATGCACCATGCTCGCGATTTCTTTGGTCACCTGCGTCATATTCACCTTTTCCAGGTGCTTGAGCGCTTCGTTGAGATTATGGTCGGTGTAGGCGAATTCGGCGAGCTGGGCATGGGCCGAAGAAGCGCGAACGCTATTGGGCATTTTATTGATAAGAGCGGTATAAACGATTTTGGCGCTGTCCATGTCGCCCTGGACAAGCATGATGGTGCCCATTTGAAAATAGGCTTCGTCGATCTTGGGGAAATCGGGATAGGTCGCCGCCAACTGGCGATACATTTTTATAGCTTTGGAATAGTTCGGAATGGGGTTGACCGGTTCCTTGCCCTTATGGGTGCGGTCGTATTCGTCCATGGCCTTGCCGTAGTCTTCTTTGGCCTTGACAAAAGCATCGCGGGCCTGGTCGTAATAGAGACTGGCCAGGGTGTAGAGAACATCGGCGCAACGGGCGCTTTTGGTGTTGCAGCCGCCCAGTAATTTTTCGTAACTGGCAACGACTTCCTGCAGGTTTTCACCGGTGGCGCGCTTTTCTTGGAGTTGCGTTTGGGTCTTTTGATTAATTTGATCTTTTTTGGCCTGTAATTGCTTTATTTGTTCAAGAAGCTTTTGCCGCTCTTTGTCTTTATCGCTCTGGGCATAGGTAAGAGTGCTCAACAGCAGCATTCCCACCAACACCCAAAACACCCGCATACAATTTGACCGTGATGACATGAACGTTTCTCCTTGCGTTGTATCGGTTTGCCCTTGTTTACTTTTAAGATTTATTTGGTTTTCTGCAATTTATTCTGGAGCGCTTTGATCTGCTCGTCGAGTTTCTGCTGCTCCTGTTGTTGTTCCTTAAGAATATCTTCCTGTTTCATGCCCTTCATCATGCTGGTCGCCTTGGCCAAGGCATAGCCGGCGTCGGAAACAAGGTCGGTTTTACGTTTAAAAAATTTGGTATGCGATTTTTCGAGCAGGGTGTAGGCAAACAAATCTTTTGATTCCTTGTCGAATTTTCCGAATTCCTCCTGCAGCGGGCCGCGTTCGTCGAGCGTACGGTTGGTCGGTTTGCGCAGGGCATTCTTTTTAATGGCCTCCGCGGTCGGCTGGAACTTTTGCTCATATTGACTAAAGACCGAACGCTTTTCCTGCAAATCGGCCTCCGTAACGAACTTTCCATTGCACAGGTCAAGGCATTTCTGCAATGCCGTAACCGCCGTGGGATACCGTTTTTGCAGCATCAAGGAATATCCCTTAAGTAAATACGACTCGGGAATATACGGCGATTCGGGATGGCTGCTCTGCAGGATTTCCACCGTCTGCTGACACAGCACGGGCTGGTTGACCTTGATCCAGGCCCAGGCCGTTCCAAGCATGGCTTCGTCGCCGTAGGTTGACCCTTCTGGCACGCTCTTATAGGTCTCCACGGCTTTGCGCAAATCGCCCTCCTGGCCGCGCTCAAAATAAAGATGACCGAGTTTAAGATTGGCGGCGTCCTGCAACAAGGTAACGCCCGGGTCCCTTGAGGTGTCGCTGACAACATGCGTTAGATTGAGGATCGCGGCTTCGGTCTTTTTGTTTTCGTAATTTATAATGGCAAGCGTATATTGGGCGTACAGGTACGATTGCGTACCCACGGGAACTTTGTTTAATAACGGTTCGGCGCTGTTATAATTCTTACGGATAAAATAAATTTCACCCGCAAGATAATCGGCATCGGGCCTGATTTCGCTTTCGCCGTACAGGTTGGTTATAAAGGCATGGTTTTTAAGGGCGTCGTCGTATTTTCCTTCGCGATAGTCAAGGCTCTGCAGCCCGTACAGATATTTGGACCGGACTTCCGAGGTGGTAAATTCTTCCAGCGCCTGTTTGTAAATTTCGCGGGAGATGTTGTCCATGTACAGGAACCGGTAGCAGTTTCCCAGATAAAACATAGCCTTGTCATTAAGGTAGAAATTGGGATAGAGCGAAATGACTTTACCGAATGCAAACGACGCCAGCCAGTATTTGCCCGCCAGGTAGAGCCGCATGGCTTCGTTATAAGCGTCCATGGGCGCCAGAATAAGGCGGTCGTAAAGTCGCTTGGACTCGATCTGCTCGCGCGTGTAGCCGAAATCGGAGGCGGCGCGCGCCATCATGGTGAGCCCGCGCTCAGGCTGCGTAATGCTGTACCCGAGATTGTAATCGAGACTGACGAAATTAATCATTTCCGGCAGGGGATAAATAAGATTAAAGTTAAAACCGATATAAGGAATATTATTGTTTGTCCAGCCGGCCTTAAACCAGATGGAGTGAATGAACATGTAGCGCGCATTCACGCCAAAGCGCGGGATAATAACCAGCTTTGACGAATCGTAGGATTCTTTGGCGGACTGATACAATTGGGCAAAGGCATCGTCGAGGACAAGTTCGCCGTCGACAATGAGTTTATCGTTAAATCCGGCCCAACGCAGACCCGTGCGGGCACGCGTGGTAATGGTATTTTCGAGGCCTGTTAACGTGTCTAACGGGGCAACCGCACCTAAAAAGCTCGTATGCAGAAAATCCTGCAAATTTATACTTAGGCCGAGATCGCCGATAAGATCGCGATAATTGTCGAACGGATTAATATAGGCGCCCAGGTCAAAGCTCACGAGCTGCTGGTTTTGATTGTACCGGTTTTGCAAAAGCAATTTGGCATTGCTTCCCAGGGCCAACCAGGGATTAACATGAATTGCATATTGACCGATCACCCACAAATCGCCAAAGGGCAAACTTCCCAGGTCCTGGATTTGATAACCATGCGATGGATCGCCGATCGCGGTGTGCGGCACCGAAGCGTTCGTGCCGATTACCGATAAACCAAAGGTGTGGTTAAGACGAAAAGGGTATAGAAAAGAAACTTCCTGATAACCGAGTTGATTGTTGGAAGGATCCAGGTTAACGCCCCAACGATATATGGCCGCTTCTACCCGCATTTGATTAATACGGTAAAGAAGCGCCGGATTAACAAGCCCCGAAGAAAACTCCGAAAGATCCTGGATGTAGTCGGCTTGAAAATAGGGTGAGCTATATCCGCCGTTGCCCACCGGGGCGCTCAGCGAATGACCCCAGAGCAATCCCACCATGCAAACAACAACCGAAAATCGTTGCAGCAACCCTCTATTGGGAGAAATGTTTTTAATCACGGTGACACACCACTCCGTTGTTGAGGTTTATCTAATAGGAACAATTTCTACACGTCTATTTTTGGCGCGCCCCGCGGCCGAGCTGTTGGACGCGATCGGGCGCTCTTTGCCGTAACCGCGCGCCACGAGCCGGCTCTGGTTAATCCCGCGCATTACCATGTATTTCATGACCGTCTTGGCGCGTTCGAGCGACAGGACCATGTTTGTTTCCGGGCTGCCTTCGTTGTCCGTATGACCGGCGATTTCAACCTTTACATTCGGGTATGCTTCGAGGCTGTTAAAGACGTTATCGAGCACATAAAAGGACTCTTCCAGAAGTTCGGCGCTCGCGGTTTTAAAATTGACGCCGTTGAGGATAAGCTTTTGTTTGATTTCCTGGGGTTTTTCGTCGGGACACCCATCGTCGTCCTTAAAACCGTTGTAGGTTTCGGGCTTATTGGGGCACTGATCGATGCTGTCGGGAATGCCGTCTTTGTCGTTGTCAAGATCGGGACAGCCATCCTGGTCCTCAAAATGGTCCATATCCTCGGCCAGGTTCGGGCATTTATCCTGCGTATCGTAGATGCCGTCGTTGTCGTTGTCAAAATCGGGGCATCCGTCTTCATCCTGGAAACCGTCGCGGTCTTCGGCCGCATCCGGGCATTGATCGACGTCGTCCGGAATGCCGTCGCCGTCGCGGTCGTTGGAAAGTTTTTCGGTGGCGGCCGTGGTGATAAGGCCTATGTCCGTGCCGTTCTCGCCGGTCCCTTTACAAGAAGAAATCGATTTGCAAAAATAGTTGTAATCCGGGTGCCCGGGCGCAATAAAAAGCGGGTCTTTGGAAACATTGGTCTGGTTGACAACCGCGTCGGAGTTAAAGGGATCGCGATTACCGTATATATTGTTATAAATGATACGGGTTTTTTTGGATTCGGGAGCGACATACACGCCGTATTGATCGTTGTTAATGAGCACGTTGTTGCGCACCAGGACCTCGGTGCGATGTGCGCAAAAAATACCGCAGTAATGGTTCTCCAGGATCACGTTGTGATCGATGGCCGTGCGCGTCCCGCGCGTTGATTCAAGGAAGATGCCGGTCCACTCGTTGCGATAAATAATATTATTATTGATATCGGGCAGCGTGACTAAGGCATGAATGCCGGTTCCTTTATTGTCAACAATAAAATTGTGCTGGATAATCGGGCGCGTATTCTTGCATAAAATCCCCGTTTTGCCGTTGCGGATGGTAAAACCGGTAATTACCGCGCCATCGGCGCCAACAACGCACGGGCCATGGCATCCGCCGTCGATAATGGTCGTAAGCATGTCCTGACCCATGAGAACGACATTTTCGACGAGCGCGATATTTTCGTGGTAGACGCCTTTGGTCACAAAAACCGTGTCGCCTTCGTCCGCCTCGCCGAGCGCGGCATGAATGGTAGGATAATTGTGAGGGACAATAATCTTTCTACCCGCCGCGCTAACGGAAACACAGAGAAACCCTATGCACCAAAATATGCTTACCCCATGAATTAATTTTTTGGTAATCATAGTCTTCCGATTTTATTAAGGGTTTAAATTATAAACGCAAAAAACAAGTGCTGTTTTAATAAATCGCCCATACGTTTTTGTCTGCAAAGTATTCACTTTTTTTTTCCGACGGTATCAATATACTTTTTATGTTAAAAAGGTGTCAAGCTTTGGTTTTTAATTTTAGTTCTTTAAACCACCGCTCAAGTCTTTAATCGGTTTCGCCTTGTTTTTAACCCTGCAAAGGCCTGATACAGCGGCCTCTTTTATATAAGTATACTATCATTTCAGTGCAGTCCTGTCGGTAATTATTTCTGCCGGCCATTAAAAAGGCGATCCTTTTTAAAAAAACATTCCGGCCCGGATTTAGCAAGACTTTTTTGAAACTTTAAAACAAAAAACAAAATCGGCGGTGGTCCGCAATCGCTTAATTTATTTTAATCCAATGAAGAACCATCTAATAATATTGCTCCTTGCCGTTTCCGTTTTCGGGTTCGGCCAGAACAAAGTCCAATACAAAAATCTTGCCTGGCGCGTCATCGACACCAAGCACCTAAGCCTGTATTATTACCAGGACCAGGCCGCGCTGCCGGAGATTAGCGGCCGATGGCTCGAAGAAAGCTATGAGCAACTTGCCAAGGATTTTTCCTTTACACCGCGAGATAAAATTCCCTGCATAATTTACGGCCATCCGGCGCAGTTCAGCCAGACCAATATCGTCGGCGAGCTCTTGCCCGAAGGGGTGGGCGGATTTACCACCCATATTAAAAACCGCGTAGTAGTGCCGTTTGACGGCTCCTATAATGAGTTGCGCCACGTATTGCATCACGAGCTTACGCATGGGTTTCAGAACGCTATTCTTTTTAGTCAACCTGGCAGTTCCCTCTTTGCCGGCGGCGACCTCGAAATCCCGCTCTGGTTCGCCGAAGGTTCGGCCGAATTTCTTTCGAGCGGCTGGGACGGTGAAGCCGATATGTTTTTAATGGATGCCGCCATTTACGGGAGCATTCCCAAACCGGGGCCGATGCTCGGCGGATATATGGCCTATAAGGGCGGCCAGTCGTTCCTGTTTTTTTTAAGCGAATCGCGCGGCGCCGGATTGTTCGGCCGTTTTTTGACCCAATTCCGTATTTCCAGAAATATCGAACGGGCATGTAAGGACGTCTACGGCAAAAACCTGGATGAACTGGGCGAAGAATGGCAGCAGGAGCTTAAACGCATCTACTGGCCTGAAACCGGGCGCCGGGAACTGCCGGCCGACGTCGCTACGCCGCTCACCGACCATGTCAAAAGTAAAGCGTTTTATAATTTACGGCCACGCATTGCCCCCGACGGAAAAAAAATCGCCTTTTTCAGCGACCTTAAGGATTATACCCATATTTTTATCGCCGGCCGTAAAGGCAAAATTGTCGCCGATATTTCCTCCGCCGGCACCACCGGGCATTTTGAGTCCTTTCATCCCTTCCGCAGCGGCTTGTGCTGGTCGCCGCACAGCGACCGGCTGGCCTTTGTGGCCGAGCACCAGGGGCGCGACGAAATTAAAATTTACTCCCTTGCAAAAAAAAGAGTGGTTAAAACCATCCGGACGCCGCTCCTGGAAATCAGCTCGCCCGACTGGTCTCCGGACGGCAACGAGCTTGTTTTTTGCGGCATCGCCGCGGATGCGGCCGACCTGTATCTTTACAATCTGCAAAACGGCGCCCTGACCAGGCTCACGCACGACGTGCAAAGCGAATCCGATCCGCGCTTTTCCCCCAGCGGGAAAACGATCGTTTTTGCCGCCACCGACAGTTGCGGTCTGCCGCAGCGCTTTATCCGGCGACCGGTAAGCAACCTCTACCTTTACAACCGGGCCGAGGGGACCGTGCAAACGCTCACGCAATCGGCCTGGAATGTTAAGAGCCCCTGTTTTTCG
>JAQUMP010000031.1 GCA_028718065.1 Chitinivibrionales bacterium
AATCCGCATGGCGTATCGCCGTCGAATCCTGGCTGCGCAAAAACGGCTCTATTACCGTCACCATTAACAAAAAAGTGTTACCCGTTTTTCAGGAAATCCGGACTCATAATTAGATGGTGTGCACAAAGCTCTTTTTCATGTTTTGCTTTATCTTCCAAACCCGCAACTGATATTGGGCTCGCTAGGTCTAGAGATGAATTGTTCTGTAGATACTTAAATTGTTTTTGATTTTTAAAATGCAAATAATTTTTATTTAGCCTTTTCTGAAGGAAAGGCTTTGAATTTATAATATTATCAAATGAAATTTGGTTGAGTATGCATCCCTTTTTAATTAGCAATTCAACTACAATCTCCGCAATCTCGGAATCCTTCACAGAAAGTCCTTCGCTATTTGCCATTTGTGATTTAAGGATTCTATATTTATCAAAATTAAATTTTTCATCCAAAATAATATCAATGTTGGTTTCACAAAAAAGATTCAATTTTTCTTTTTCGTTCATCTGAAAACCCTCTGGTTACCAAATTAAATGTTTCAAATCACAGGAAGGAACGTTATTAGCCTTTTAACAATTATAGACACTCCTAAAAATCTATCTGCCCCATTATAAATGCTATTCTTGCTGGGTGAAGACCCCGAAGCTACGCGTCGGGTCACACGAGCATTTATTTCCTTCTCCGGTTTCCTTTACTCGAATTGCAGCCTCTACACATCAGCGCGGCATTATCCAGCTCAGACCGCCCGCCTTTGCTATGTGGATTTATATGGTCTATGGTAAAATCCGCCCAGGTTAGTTCTTTATTGCAATCCGGACATTTACGACTGGAGGTAGTATTCCATAGCAATCGACGTTGCTCAATGCTAAAAGTTCTATTGCTGTCTTTTCTCACGAAAAGATTTTGAAGAAGGTTTCGAAGAATGTTTTCACGGTTTCTACGCTGGGTAATTGAATCCGAATCCTGAGTAACCGTTAATAAATATTCCCGCTGCAATTCAAGCCCGCGCGGGATATTGTCGGCTTTCCTCTGTTTCTGCCTCACCTCATCCACACCATTTGAAAAAGAAATTAACATTTCCCAAGCAAGACGATTCCTTCTTCTGTCGTTTAGGATAAGCCCTTCATCGGCAAATTTCCAAAAAAGGACGGTTAACGTATAAAAATCAGAAAGTTTACAAAACCGGGATTGATGAATTTTAGGAAAAAGTCTCCAAATAAGGTTTATGGCAGCCTGGGTTTTAATTCGCAAGTCATATATCTGTTTTGGCGTATGCCCGTCCGCTCGCATGACTTTATCGAGAGATATTTTTTTATTTATGACATCCCCGGAAAAAATTGAAATCATTATTTCCAGAACCAGTTCAACGTGTTTCATTCGGTTTATTTGGTCTCTGCTAAGAATGTCAGAGTCTATAAAATAATCCACATTACGTTCCGCCAAGGCAGCCGCCATTTTTAGAAGTTTGCTATTATAATATTTTGCATGGCGTTTTTCCGACGATGTAAGGGCTTTGCCGGTGGAATTAATACGGACAAAGAGATCTATAATGTCGGATAAATCCCCACTTACTTCGATTGTCTGGAGTTTATATCCGTTAATCAAATGCTGTCGCTTATAATGAACAATATCTTTATAAGAGTATTTGTCCGGTTCTGGCGTTTCGGGAAGATCGATAAGCGCAGGAAAACGATTTCCGCGGATAATCCCCATATACATTAGGATTGATTCGATGCGTTGTTTGCCGTCAATTACATCATAAAATATTTCGCCGTCATCTTCTCGTCGGTAGAGGAAAACAGAAGGTAATGGGTAATTCTTAAAAATGCTGTCAATCAGCTTTGATCGGTCTGCATTTTTCCATACCGAATCTCTCTGAAAACCCGGATTAAGGTTCAATTTGCCGTCGTTATATTTTTGTACAATCTCCTCGATGGTTTTTTGGTCTGGCATAAATTGAATCGTCGTTGTGGACATGTGTTCTCCTATTAAAAAACTTCAACACACCCGGTGCAGTGGTTATTTTACCTAACTTCCGCAACCGGCATTTCATCCCAAATCCTATTTTCCAAAACCCTTCCCTTTTCTTTTTTCCTCACTCCGCCCCATTGTTTAAAAAAGAAAGGTGTCTTGCTTTTAACACAAACATCCCGGATGGCTGTCACCCATTCTTTTTTCATGGGCCGCGCACCAGGACCGGATTCGCCGCCGACAATAACCCAGTTTATGCCGGCCAAATTAAGTCCGGCAATCGGCCCGATTAACGGTTCAATCGAAAGAAATTTTGTTTGTGCGCCAACGCGCCTTAAATCTTCGATCCTGTATCGTGTTGCGGAATGCTCAACCGTTACGCCTTGCCATATATTTGGGGTCCAATTGATTTTTGGCGACAACTCCAGCAGTCTGTCCGATCTTTTTGTAAGGACCTGGAAAGTATGCCAGTGCGCCATATTCATAACGGCAAAAAGTTGGAGTATTTGGTTATCCGTAATTTTTTCGTTAAAAGTGTCGCTCATGGAATTAACAAAAATCATGCGCGGTTTTTTCCATGCAAGCGGCTTATCTAAAAGGTCGGCATGAAAAACCGGCGCAAAACCATTCCGGTAGGCTTCCGCGCCCATGGCCTGGAGGCGGCGTGTCATTCTTTCTGCATAGCAATTAAGGCAACCTGCGGAATGTTTGGTGCATCCGGTAATTGGGTTCCAGGTTGTCTCGGTCCATTCTATGCGGGAGTTGGTTGCCATTTAAATACCTCAATCTAAAAAACTAATTTGTGGATCATTTTGCTTTTTTGTTTCTTTCCAGAATTTTTTGCCAAGATCGTGTCTGCTATAAAATGCAAGCCGGTATAGCGGAGCATTTTTCTGATAATTACGGACCAACACCGTTTCGCCGGGTTGTTGCGGCTTATAATCCAATTCTTGCATGTGCGCGGAGAATTCTTCAAGAATAAATAGGCCGAATTGTTTATTGCCTGCTAATGCCCATCTATCTCTCCAATCCGGCTTGCCGATAAAACGCTCTACCGTGTTATTTGTTTGCGCCATATAGGGTGTAACATTTCGGTTGGCGTCCATATCGGTGGGGACAAGGACAAGAAAATCCATAAATCGTTTAGAAAGCTGCTCAATTGTAGAAAAGGCGAGATTATCGAGTTTGAATGGATCAACAAAGCAGAATGTTAAGACCTTAAAATCCTTGCTATGGGCAGGTAATTTATTCAAAATATCGGGCACGGCATTGTTCGAATCGCAGCAAATAAAGTGCGAATCAACTTCGGGGTAGTGTTGCGCAACACGCTTTTGCAGCGCGGAGCTGTTTTGATCGTTGATATCGCAAAAGATATATTTATCGAAACGATGTGGAATGTCAATGGCGCGCAATGCAGACGTAGTGACTATTTCCGAAGTCTCCTTGATTTTAGCATAACCCGCTCCGGCAAATAAATCAATATAAACGAGCGATTGCCATTTAGGCGGTTTCATGCTTCCGGTGAATAATGTGCAGTAGGTTTGAACAAGGTCGTACTTTTCTTTGGCCCAAATGCCCACTTCGGGTAACTGGAGGCCATCATTTTCAATAGTCATATTATATACCCATGCTGGAGCGCGGCTAGTCTTTTGCCGGTTCTTTTCAATCCCCAAAACCCAAACAGCCAACTATAAATTTTATCTTGCCCCAATATTCTGTGTCCAGCCTATTTCTCGAATTAACGATTCGAGAATTGGATGCCCGGCGTATTCGTCATAAAACTGGGCCATATACCATAAATTTCCGGATGAATAACCCCGCGTACCGGGAAATTCCTTTTATAGCTCAGCGGCGAGTGTCGGAACAATCGATTTCCCCCATCCCGCCTTTTGCTTTTCATGAATGCTTTGGCCGATATCCCAATATAAGCCAATAAGCTCTTTATTGACAACCCGTAAAGATGCAAGCCGGGCTTGCCTGATCCGACTTTTAATTTCTGCAAAAAAACTGTTGTAATCTCTGACGATTTTCATGGTTTTTCTTGAATGTAATTATCTGGACGAGGACGCTTTAACAAATCAACAGTCATTGTACGAAAATCCGGGATTGGTAAAGCATACGTTGATTATAAAATACAATGATCGGGAGGGCTATTCAAAAGTTTCGGCGACTTTGATTAACGGGGAAAAATCAGACAACCGCAACCGGGCTTTTTGACTTTTGGCTCGGCCGGTAACTCTGCTTGCTCGGATCTTGCAAGGATTCAGGGACGGTTTAATATTAGATTAGCGTCTTCCCCATCAACTCCGTCATCAATCCATCTCCAACCGGCTCAGCATCTCCATCGCTCCTATATCCATCTTGGAAAACGCGAACCATTTTTTCCCAAGGTCCTTGAGCGAAGCGCCAAAATGGTAAACGGTGTTTTTATCAATCACAATAAACCGGTCGTGGGCGTTGTTGAACTCTTTAATTTCTATAGCCGGATATTGTTCATTGAACTTTTTTACATCAAGCAACAAATGTTTTGAGATTGATTTTGTAAAGATAGTTACCGAGACATTTTCATGCCGTTTGGCAAGGTGGGAAAGTACGGTATCATCGATATAATTATCTATGATGATTATTGATTCCTTTGCCGCCCTGAAAAGATCGGAGACAAACCGGTAAGCATCAAAAATTTGGCCATTAAAGAAAATGCCCTGTTTGGGCATGATTTCTTTTGCTTCTATAGCGTTGAATATTTTATCAAATTTTTTATCGGCATCTACCTTGTACTCGATTTGCTTTCTTTCCACCGTATCGAGCCGGTGAAAAATCTGTGCATTTACGGAAATGAAACGACGCATGGCGACGAAAGCATTCATTATTTTTATGCTTACCTTGACGGCGGTTTCGCTTCTTAGAACACCAGAAAGCATGGCAACGCCTTGCTCGGTGAAGGCATAGGGCAAATACCTTCTTCCGCCTCTTTGGTTTGAGGTGCCAATTTGGAACCTCAAACGGTTCTCACTATATTCATCAACGGTCAATTGAAACATAAATTCCAGAGGAAATCTATCCATATTGCGTTTTACAGCACGATTCAGATCTTTTACCTCAACCTGGTATAAGTCGGCGAGATCGCTATCAAACATTACCTGTAGGCCTCGGATAAAATGAATCCGATTCCGGATTCCATCGGAAAGAATTAATTCGTGTTTGGTCATTGTTGGCTCTTTTGGCAATTTTTCATTTTTCTGGAATCACATTTTGTGTTACCTTTAAATATGTCCGCGCGTTCGCGGGCCCATTGCAGGACTTTGGGGACAAATGGTAGGTTTGCATAAGCTGATAATAAAATACAATGATCGGGAGGGCTATTCAAAAGATTCGGCGACTTTGATTAACGACGGGGGAAAATCAGACGACGGCAACCGGGCTTTTTAGCTTTTGACTCTGCCGGTAACTCTGCTTGCTCGGATCCTGCATGCAGCTAATCTGATACTGCTGCATTTTATCAAAAAGCGCGAGCATCTGGGTGGGCCGCTCGTAGTTGTCAAGCCCGGCCTTCTCAAGCGCCAGCATGAGCTCGTGCGCGGCCTCGATCGTGGATAGGCACCAATCGTGCGGCTGTTTTTTAATTTTATAGCGGCTCTTTTCCTGCGGCACGAACATAAGGCGCGGCAGCTTTTGCAGGCTGGGACTGCGATTGAACATTCTCTTGGCAAGAATCCAGGTGGCGTCCAGCATAAAAACAAGCAGTTGACGCCCTGCGCAAAAATCCGGGGAAAAACCCTTGTCGGAAAGGTTGAGCGCGTTTGCGCATGGGTAAAGCAGGACCGGAAAATAGCGCGGGTCGTTAATAAGCGCTTGAACGGGTTTGTTGGCATCAAAACTTACGTCGGTATGGATTTCGCTATTAGCAAGACAAAGGTGCGCAAAACGCCCGGTGGCGGCTTTTACCTGTTTGTATTCTTTAGGATGCATGAGGATGATAATTTTTGTGCGGGTCTTAATGGGAGAAATGGACGAACACCAGCAGAGGCGTTTGGGCCAGAAGCAGCGGTAACACATTTCACGGCTCATGAGAGAACTTCCGGTTTATTTCCGCTGCAATGCTGTTTCGTCAAGCAAAAAATCCGCTACGTGCATGCGGCGAACGCCCTGGATGTCGTCGGGATAATCGCGGTCCATGGTCAGCAGAAAGCAGGGGTACTTGTCATCGAGTTTCTTAAAAGGCGCAATTTCGCGCGCGACGGTTTCCGGCGAGGCAAGCAGGTAGGCCACCTGCACATACACCCGGTGGTTTTCGCGCTCCGCAATAAAATCCACCTCCAAGGAATCCAATTTACCGATAGAAACGGCATACCCGCGCCGCACCAATTCCAGGTAAACGATATTTTCAAGAATCCCGCCGAGCGGGTCTTGCCGGTAGCCAAGCAACGCATACCGTAATCCGATATCGCCAAGATAGTATTTCTCGTGCATTTCCAAATGTCGCTTGCCCCGAATGTCCCACCGCAGGACCTTGTGGACGGCGCAGGACGATGTGCAATAGGAAAGATGGTTCTGGACCGTTGTTACTCCCAGATGCTGGCGCTGTCCTTTAAGGTATTCGGCGATGCTTCGGGAAGAAATAATATTGCCGATGTTATCGCAGACGAACCGCATTACATTTTCCAACAGGTAAACATTGCGGACATTATTGCGTTTGATAATATCTTTTATCAGAATGGTATTGTAAATCGATTGGATATATTGATAAACCACGGTTTCGTCGAGCGAATCAAACGCATGAATCGCCGGAAACCCTCCGTACTTGAGGAAAAGACCGAATTCGGTTTGATCGTCGCCCCGCTTTTTGTCCCTGAACTGAAGAAATTCTTTGAACCCCAGGCCGTAAATATGAAATTCGATAAATCGGCCCGAAAGCAGCGTCGACAACTCAGACGAAAGCAGTTTGGCGTTCGATCCCGACAAATACAGGTCGAACCCTTCGCCCTGCAAAGAAGCGGCCGCACGCTCCCATTCGGTAATTTCCTGCACTTCATCGATGAAAACAAATTTTTGTCCCGGGAGATGCGCCAGACGCTGCTTGACAAATTCATTAAGCGCCCGGTAGTCCCGGATCGCGTCGAAATCCAATGATTCTTTGTCGATATAGAGAATCGCCGCATCGGGCGTTCCGCTCGCGCGCAGATCGCTGATGATCTGGCGCATGAAAAAGCTTTTGCCCGTTCTACGCATGCCGGTCAGGATTTTTATGACAGGCTTGCCGATGAAAGGCTGAATGCGTTCTAAGTAAATTTGCCTTGTATACAAGTTACTTTCCTTATTAATATAATTAATAACCTGTATACAGTATACTCATTAAAGCAATAAAAGTCAAGCTTTTACTATTTTTTCGGCTGCCCTGATTTGTCTTTTTACATTGTCCGGCGATGTCCCGCCCAAAACCGCGCGCCGCTGTATGGCCGTGTCCCAGGAAAAGAGTTTCTTGACATCCGGGGCAAATAAATCTGAGAATGTTTGAAAGGTTGGCACGGACAAAGAGTCCAGCGTAACGTTATGGGCAATGCAATGACCCACGATTTTGCCCACCACCTTGTGCGCCGCGCGAAAAGGCAGGCCTTTGCGCGTAAGATAGTCGGCCACGTCGGTGGCCCAGAGAAATGAATCCAGGTCGTTGCGTACGGCCTCTTTGTTTACGGAAAGCGACTTTATGACTTCGGTCAGTACCGCCAGCACCAGATCGATTTGAGAGAGACTATCAAAAAGCGGCTCTTTGTCTTCCTGAAGGTCTTTGTAATAGGTAAGTCCCACACCTTTAAGCGTGGCCGCAAAGCGCGTGTAATTACCGATAAAGCGGCCCGCTTTTCCGCGGATAAGTTCCAGCGAATCGGGGTTTTTTTTCTGGGGCATCATGCTGGAGCCGGTGGACCAGGCATCGTCGAGCTCGATAAATGAAAATTCTTTGGAGGACCAGATAATTAAATCTTCGGCGTAACGGCTCACGCTGATGCCGATGGAGCTGCACAACGCCAAAGTTTGCGAGACAAAATCGCGCGCGGCAACGCCGTCGATGCTGTTCTCCGATATTTTAGAAAAACCAAGCTCGGCGGCAATCTTGGCGCGGTCGACGGTAAAGCCGCTGCCCGCGAGTGCACCGGAGCCGAGCGGCAGCATATCCGCGCAGGCAATCGCCTGGGAGCAGCGTTCTTTTTCGCGCTCCAGCAAAAAGAAAAACGAGAGCCAGTAGTGCGCGAGCAATATGGGTTGGGCCTGCTGCAAATGGGTGTAACCTGCAATAATAATGCCCGCGTCGGCCTCGGCGCGCCGCAACAATACTTTTTGTAAAGCAGTCAGGCGGCCGGTAATTCCCGCGAGCGCCTTTTTAATATACAAGCGGAAATCGGTTACCACCTGATCGTTGCGCGAGCGGCCGGTATGCAACTTCTGGGCGGCGGTCCCTATTTTTTGGGTGAGCAGGCGCTCCACGGCCATGTGGATATCCTCGTCACTGCTCTGGAAAAGCACTTTGCCGTCGCGGTAATCTTTTAAAATCCGGCCAAGCCCGGCTGCGATCGCTTTGGATTCCTTGACCGAAAGGACTTTGATGCGCTGCAAGGCGTGCGCCCAGGCGATGCTGCCGGCGATGTCCTGTTCGATGAGCGCCTTGTCAAAGGAGAGCGAGTTATTGAACTCCTCCATCAGCCGGTCGCAGCCTTTAATAAATCTGCCGTCCCACATTTTCATAATGCCACCCCTTTTATGTTCATTTGCAGGGTATTGTTCCAATCGTTGTTTTCCAGCGAAAACGCCACGGAAAAATTTTTAGCGGCGGCAATGGCGGACAGGCGCTCACCGCTGCCGAAAGCGATCGCATCCAGAAATACGCCCCCGGCGCCACCCGCGGGCTTGAGCGCCATTTTAAGGTGCTTGTTGCCGACAATCCGGGGCGCATAGCGGTGGTCGATATCGCGGCATAAAAAAACCGGACGCGGATTGCCCTGCCCAAAGGGTTCCATGCGCGTGAGGGTATTCAAAAACTTAACGGTGAGCGCCGGAAAATCAACGGCGGCATCGGCGACGATCGTGGGCAAAAAATCCTCGGGAGAAACCATCTCCTTTACGGTTGCGTTAAAACGCGTCCGCAGCTCGTCGATTTTGTCGGCGGGCAAACTGAGCCCTGCCGCCGCGGCATGGCCGCCCCAGGTAGTGAGCAGATCGGCGCAGCCCTTAAGCGCCAGCAGAAGATTAAGGCCCGCAATACTGCGGCCCGATCCTTTGGCAATGCCCGCCTCATTTACTGCAAAAAGCAGCGTCGGGCGGTGCAGGCGTTCCACGATTCTGGAGGCCACGATGCCGATGACCCCGCTGTGCCAGTTGGGGCTGGCTGCAACCACCGCGCAATCCCGGTCGGCCTTAACATGCTCGTTTATCCAGGCAAACGCTTCTTCCTGCACCTGTTCGTCGATGCTGCGGCGCTCCATATTTGCTTGCTTCATGGCAAGCGCCAGCGTTCGCGCCGTAATGGGGTCCTGGGTAAGCAGCAGTTCCACGCCCGCGTGCGCATCGCCGAGGCGGCCGCCGGCATTAATGCAGGGCGCCAGCCCGAAAGCCACGTTGCCGGTGGAAAGCTTTTTTCCCGAAAACCCCTGCACCTCCATAAGCGCGCGCAGGCCCGGCTTGTTTGATTGCGCCAGTTGCGTAAAACCAAGCGTTACCAGACACCGGTTCTCGCCGGTCAAGGGAACCACGTCGGCGACCGTGCCGAGCGCTACGATGTCAAGGTCATCTTGCCACAGCGACGCATTTTTGTGGCAAAACGACACCAACGCCTGACACAATTTTAAAGCAACGCCCACGCCGGCAAGTGAAGCGTCCGGATAACCGCAGCCCTCTATTTTTGGGTTGAGCACCGCCACGGCCGGGGGCAGTTCGCCGTGCGGTTCGTGATGGTCGGTTATTATTACGTCAAGCCCGGCCCGATTTGCCGCCGCTACGGCCGCGACGCCGGAAATACCACAGTCCACGGTGATTAAAAGTTTCGCGCCGCCTTCCGCAATTTGCAAAACGGCCGCTTCCTGCAAGCCATAGCCTTCTACCAGACGGTTGGGCAGGTAAAAATCCGCCTGCGCGCCGCAGGCGCGCAGCACGCGCAGGCACAGGGCCGTGGCGGTAACGCCGTCCACGTCGTAATCGCCGTACACCACGATTTTTTCTTTATGGACAATTGCACGGGAAATGCGTTCGATGGCCCTTTTCATTCCGTTAAACAGGAATGGATCATGCAATTGAGCAATATCAGTCGTAAAAAACTTTTTACAGTCCTCACCGGTAAAAATTCCCCGGCCAACGAATATTCTGGCCAATAATTCCGAAATAGGCAGGTCTTGCATCAGGCGTTTAATGGCGGATTCTTCGACCGGGCGGATTAAAATTCTTGGGGAGATTGGTTCGGTTACTATATTCAAAAAGATTCCCATCCCTGATAGATAATCAGGAAAGGGCTCCGCCCTTTATATCCCGTAATGAAAATGCTTATTGTAGCTAACTCACCCCTCGGCTTACGCCGTTTCCCCTCTCTTTAAAGAGAGGGGATAAAGGGGTGAGTTGTTTTAGCTATAACAAGCATTTTCCTTACGGGATTTTAGGGGCGGCAGCCCCTACCATATATTTTTTTAAGTTAAGATATTTTAGAACCATTTGCAACAAGAACTTCGGAACTGAGCAGCACTAATTTATCCCCGTCCTTTGCCGCCAGAACCATGCCCTGCGACGTCTCTCCCATAAGTTTTGCCGGTTTTAAATTAGCAACGATAACCACTTGCTTGCCGATTAATTTTTCGGGTTCGTAAAATTTGCCGATCCCCGCCACAACCTGGCGCTTTTCCGCACCAAGATCGACCTGTAATTTAAGCAATTTATCCGATTTCTTCACGCGCTCCGCGGCCACGATGGTTGCAACTCGTAAATCCGTTTTCCCGAATTCCGAAATGTCAATTTCCGGCGCGAGCGGCGGTTCGAGCGCTTTGGTATCTGCCGGAGGCGGACCCATGATGCCGGCAAAAGCGGCAATGTCGATGGGAGTCGCCAGTTTTTCGGTCGGCCCGAGTTTACAGTTGCGCAGCGAGAACGCGAAATCGTTCCAGGCAAACGTAAAACCCACCTGGCGTTCAAGCGCGGCGGCCAGGTTCGGCGTTATGGGCTTTAAAAATACCGCGCAGGCCTTTACAATATTAATACAGGTAACCATAACGGCCGCGGCTTCGTCAGGGTTTGTTTTAACGCTCTCCCAGGGTTTTTTATCCTGGAAATATTTATTGCCCATGGTCCCGAGCGCCTGCACCAGTTCCACCACGCTCTTATATTCTACATTCTTGTAAAGCTGCTCGATTTTTTTGCCATACTCCTGCGCCGTTGCAGCCAAAGAGGCGTCCCAGGCGGCGTCCGGCACCGCTCCGTTAAAAGAGCGTTCGATGAAAATGGCCGTGCGGTGGTGTAAATTGCCGATGATATTGGCCAGGACCGCGTTCACGCGATTGACAAATTCATGCGGGTCCAGTTCCATGTCGGCACTGGTGGCGCCGAGCTTGGCGGCAAAAAAGAAACGCAGATATTCGGCGGCCTGCGGATGGGCGACACGCTCCGCGAAATCGCGCGCCAAAATAAACGTGCCGCGCGTTTTGCTCATTTTTTCGCCGGACATGTTTAAAAAACCATGCACGAATATCCGGGAGGGCAATTTAAAACCGGCGTTGTGCAGCATCACCGGCCAGAAAAGCGTATGAAAATAGACGATGTCCTTGCCGATAAAATGCACGATTTCGGCGGAAGCGTTTTCGTCCCAGTAGTCGGCAATATTCTTGCCCTGGTCTTTACACCACCGGGCACTTGACGAAAGGTAACCAATGGGCGCGTCGAGCCACACGTAAAAATACTTGCCCGGCATGTCCGGCACTGCAAACCCAAAATAAGGCGCGTCGCGCGTGATGCACCACTGGTGCAGGCCATCCTTGATCCAGGTGTCGATAAAATTGCGCATGTCCTCCTGCAGGACATCGCCGGTAAGATACTGCCGCAGAAAGGCTTCGCATTTGTTAAGAGTTACAAACGCGTGCGTTGACTTTCTGGTAACGGGCGTTTTGCCGCAGGTAATGCAGCGCGCCTGCTTGAGCTCGGTGGGTTCGTAGGTGGATTTGCAGACCTCGCAGACATCGCCGTACTGGTCGGCCGCCCCGCAGCGCGGGCAGACGCCCACGATAAAACGATCGGGCAGAAAACGCCGGTCCGTCTCGCAGAAAAACTGTTCGATTTCCCGCGTTACAATAAGCCCATTGCGTTTGAGCCCCTCATAAATGGTTTCGGCATAGAAACGATTTTCCGGAGAATTGGTGGTGTAAAAAATATCAAAACCGATATTAAAGGCGGCATAGTCCCTGGTATGATTTTCGTAGGCTTGCGCTATAAGAGCTTCGGGCGTAATGCCGCGCCGGATGGCGGCCAGTTGGATCGGGGTGCCGTGCGTATCGTCGGCGCAGACATAGGTTACCGCACGGCCGAGGAGCTTTTGAAAGCGCACGAAGATATCGGTCTGCACGGCTTCGAGCAAATGCCCCAGATGAATATCGGCGTTGGCATAAGGAAGGGCGCTGGTAACGAGCAAGGGGCGCAGCGGTTCCGGGGTGCTATTTTTGCTGGGGGCCATGCGTTACGGTTCCCTTTTTAATTTGCTCTAATGTCAACCACTCTTCGCTGCCGTCCTGGTAATGCATAAACCCGTTGTTGGTAAATACATTGATATAATTGAGCGTGCCTTCCTTGGTATTGATCTTAATGCCGGAGCCCACCGGCGGATATTGCTTGATGACTTCGCAGTAGCAGTCCACCTCATAGCGCAGGCAGCAGAGCAGCCGGCCGCAATTGCCCGATATTTTGGTGGGGTTGAGCGAGAGCTGCTGATCCTTGGCCATCTGCGTGGTGATCTGCTCGAATTCATTTAAAAAAGCGCTGCAACATTGTTTACGGCCGCAAATCCCCATGCCGCTGATGCGCTTGGCCTCGTCGCGCACGCCGATCTGGCGCAGCTCGATGCGCGTGCGGTAAACACCCGCCAAGTCCTTGACTAATTCCCTAAAGTCAACGCGCTGCGCGGCGGTAAAGTAAAACGTTATTTTGGAGCCGTCAAACTGCATCTCCACGCCCACGAGCTTCATGTCTAAGTTGTACGTTTTGATCTTTTGCTTGCAGAGTTTAAAGGCCTCGCGCTCCTTTTCCTTGTTTTTTTGCTCGGCGGCCAGGTCCTCCGGCAGCGCTTTACGGATAATGCCGCGCGCTTCGCCCTTGCCCTTTTTAAGCCGCACCAGATTGCCCACAAGCGAGACGCGCCCCAGATCATAGCCGCGGTCCGCTTCCACGATCACGGTTTCGCCTTCGTTAATGTCCAATTCGGAGCGGTTGCGGTAAATCACGCGCCGCTCGCCCTGGAACACCACCTCAACCAATTTACTGTTTTTGCTCATGTAAATGCTCCATCATGCCTGCTAGAAAATCCAGCAGCAGCAGGCCGCTGTTGCCGTGCGCCTGCAGTGCGGCAACGCCCCGCTGGCCGGCTTCGAGCAGGGCAAGCGCCGAGGCCAGACGCTCTGCCACCTCTTTTTTTTCCGACGCGTCCTTAAAATATGTCGGGGATTGCGAGACGGCCTCAAAAAAACGATCGCGTGCGCGCCAACTGCCGTAGCGAAACAGGGTATCCATGA
>JAQUMP010000032.1 GCA_028718065.1 Chitinivibrionales bacterium
CCGTGATCTTTATTATAATGAGCAATTCCTTTTCGAGCTTGGCAATGCCGCCGATAAATTTTCCCTGGATTTGGCCTATGTTGGCGGGCGGCGCTTCGATTTCTTTGGCCTCGAAGGTCACCATGTCGCCGATTTTATCCACATAGAGGGCGACCAGATCGCGGGAAGTTTCCTCGACAGGGTCGTTGTCGCCGCGCCGGGCGGCCAGTTCGCCGGAGGTTTTGAGCACGATCACCCGACTGGTGTCGATTTTTTCGGGGTTTAAGCGCAGCCCCATGCGGATGCCCACATCGATCACGGTAACGATCTGGCCGCGCAGGTTTAAAAGCCCGCGGATAAAATCGGGCGCACTGTCCACCGGCGTTATCTCGGTGTTGCGGTTTATCTCGCGGATCAAGCGGATGTCGATGCCGAAAAGATTTTCGCCGACATAAAAAGAGGTGAATTGTTGTTGCGCCATTTACACAGCTCCTTGACTTTTAGTCATTCGTAAATTTCCGGTTCCGCCGCTTTAAATATTTGCCCGACGTCGATGACGAGCGTAAGCGCGGCGTTTATGATCGTCGAACCCGCAATGCCGGGCTCTTTAATGTTGCTTGTGTCAAGCGCCAGATCGGTCTTTACCACGTCCTGAACCGCCTCGGCGATAATACCCATGGGGTGCTTGAATCCTTTGGGCACGATCACAAAGGCGGACTCCTTTTCGCCGGCCGCGGCCGCGACGGGCAGAAAATCGGAAAGCTTGAGGAGGCGCATGGAATAATCCTCGTAGCGCAGGAATTCCTTGTTTCCCACGCGGCTTATGCGGGAGGTCTCCACTTTCTCAACGCGAGCCACCGCGGCAAGGTCCACCCCGAAGCTGTTGTTTTCTCCGGAGCTAAAGAGCAGCAATTCACGATGTTTCTTTTCGCTTTCCCGGGCGAATTTGTCTTTTTCGGCCTGGGCCTCTTTTTCGAGTTCATTGAATTTTAAGCCCGCGACCGCGGCGATTCCATTGGTGTCAAGGATCATGGCCACCGATCCGTCGCCCATGATGGTCGATCCGGCGTAACACTGGCAGGTCTTTAGATATTCCGAAAGCGGTTTGACCACGATCTCCTCGCTTTCGTAAACTTCTTCCACGACCAGGCCGAAATGGCGCTGCCCGAACTTAAGCACGATGATTTTAACGGCGTTTGCCGGGTCGGTCCTGCGGTCTTTGCTCCGGCGCCGCTCCTTTTCAGGGCCGTCCGTCGCCGCCGCGGCCTCGGGAAGTTGCCGCTCCTCGCGGCGGTCGGACCAACGCGTGCGTTGGTCCTCCTTGCGGTCTTCGGTTTCAGGATCAACAAACGTGGTTTGCATGCCGAGCGCCGTGGAAAGCCGCACGAGCGGCAGAAGCTTGCCGCGCAGCCGCATGACTTCGCAATCCTTAAGACGCTCGATTTTCCGGGTAATGTCTTTGGCGCGCACCCGCACCAGTTCCTTGATGCCCACCTGGGGAATGGCAAAGCGCCGGCCGCATTCGGAAACGATCAGCGACGATATAATCGCAAGTGTCAAGGGCAGTTTCATGGTTATGACCGTGCCGCCGCCCACGGCGGATTCGATCTCGATGGTCCCGCCGAGCCGTTCGACATTGGTCTTGACAACATCCATGCCCACGCCGCGGCCGGACACGTCGCTGATGACCTCGGCCGTGGAAAATCCGGGACGCATGATAATAAGGTCGATTTCGCGGTCGGACATTTTAGCGATTTCCTCGGCCGTTAAAATGCCCTGTTGCAGCGCTTTGTCCTTAACGCGCTGGCGGTCGATGCCGGCGCCGTCGTCCTCGATTTGAATGTGGACTTTTCCGCCTTCATGAAAAGCGCGCAGCACCACCTCGCCTTGGGCCGCCTTTCCCGATTTAAGACGCTCCTGGGGCATTTCTATGCCGTGATCGACGCTATTGCGGATAAGATGCGTGAGAGGGTCCGACAATTGTTCCACGATGGATTTATCGAGTTCCACGTCCTGCCCGATAAGGGTAAGGTTTACCTCTTTGCCCAGCTTTTTGCTCAGGTCGCGCACCAGGCGCGGGAATTTGGCAAAGACCACCGAAATCGGCTGCAGGCGCGTTTGCATGATGCTTTCCTGCAAAAGACTGGTGACCATGTCGATGTTCTGCAAGATGCCGTTAAATCCCGGAATGTCGATCAGCCGCAGGGAGAGGCTTTGCATCAGGGAATCCTTGAGGCGCCGGTTCTTTTCGTCCGACCAATCGGCGTCATTAAAAAAGGAATCTTTGTCGATTGCATCCGCCAATTTGCGATTGACGCTTTGCATGAGCTGGTTGCGGGAAAGCACGAGTTCGCCGGCCAGGTTCATGAGATTGTTCAACAAACCTACCTTTACGCGGAGGGCGTCCTCAATTTTGGATTCACCCGAAGGAACGGGATGGTTTTTGCCGTCCTTGACAATATCATTCTGGGCGCCGTCCTTTTTTGGGGCGCCCGTTTTAGGCGCCGTGGCGCCTTCGGCCTTCTTGAGTTTTTCCTTGACGGCCGAAACATCGATCGTGTAAATCTGCTCGTTGGAAACATTCGTGCCGAAGCCGACCAGGTCGGGCTCAAGCACCGTGGAAAAAACGACCGAATAAATAATTTCTTTATCGGCGCTCACGGGGGCGTCCTGAGCGGGGACAATGTCCAAAACCGAGCCAAGTTTTTCCCAGCTTTCCAGGAGTGCTTTAAGCGCCAAATTTTTATCCGCGAGATCGGTTTTGGAATTAATCGTGATTTCGTACAACATTTTGCCGTTGCGGATTGCGTCGACAACCACCGCCTCGGTCACGGCCGCATGCTTTTGGCCCAGGATATCGTCGGTGGCCGCGGTAATGGTACCGGCCTGCGGCGCCGATAACGGCGCGGCGTCGCTGAGAAAAGGATTAAGTCCGCTTATTTCGTCTTCTATCGGCAAATCTTCGGCATGGCCCACGTCGTCGAGCATGACGCGCAGTTTGTCAACGCCTTTCAGCAGCGCGTCGGTTACCGGCGGGGAGATGGCGAGCAGCTTGTCGCGCACGCGCGACATGACGTTTTCCATGGCATGCGCGAGCCGGGTAATATGCTCGATGCCGAAAAACCCGAAACCGCCTTTAATGCTGTGGACGGCGCGGAAAATCCGGTTGATGAGCGCGTCGGAAATCGCATCGCCCTTCTGCTCAAGCTCAAGCAAATCGGGCTCGATTTCCGCAAGATGCTCGCGCGATTCAACCACCAGATCATTGAGCATTTCCTTGTCTTGTAAACCCATGGCGCATCCTCCGGGCGGAGTTCGTTTAAAAAATTGCGAAGGCGTATATATTTTACCCTTCAACTTTATTTTATTCAATGGTAATTTTAGGAATGTCGCACGGCGCGAAAAAAAAAGTTGCAATGCGCGCGACAAACATGATACAGTAAACGATAGAATGTTTTTTTTAAATTACGCGGATTTCTTTTCGGACTTCATCAAAAAAAAACGAACCTACTCAAACGCATAGGACGCTTATGAAAAGGACCCTTCTTTGCAGCTTGATTGTTTTTTGCCTTGGCTGCGGTGTATCGTTCGGTCAAGACGCAAAATTCAGCGCGCTCTACATTATTAATTTCGCAAAATATGTGGGGTGGCCCTCGGCCGGCAGCGGCGACTTTGTCATAACGGTGCTTGGCGACGATCCGGCCTTCACCCAATTGCAAAGCATGAGCGCCGAATCCAAAATCGGCGACCAGGCGATCGTGGTGAACAAATCCATGAATCTTGATAAAATAGAGAAATGCAACATTTTGTTTATTTCCCAAGACAAAAGCAACGTCTTGGCCTCCGCCCAGGCAAAGTTCGCCTCTTCCAATGTCCTTATTGTAACCAACAAGGACGGACTTGGACAGCAAGGGGCCGGCATAAACTTGGTGACAATCGGCGGAAAGTTGACTTTCGAAATTAATGTGGAAAGCCTTAAAAAATGCGGTCTCACCGCAAAACCGGCATTATTCAAACTGGGAAAAACCATTTAATCCTGAACAACGACCAACCCGAAACCTGAGGTTACAATGCGGCTATTTTTTAAAACACTCTTATGCTTATCCATCATGACCGTTGCGACGGTTGTTTCGGCTTACGCGGCGGCCGACTCAACGAAAAAAATCGATATCAACACCCTCACCCGCGATGACGTCGCCAAAATGAGCAACAAGGACCTGGTAAACTTGCCGTTTGAAGACCTCATGGCGCTCGCCGACAAATTGGGAGTTTCGGTCGACGATCTTTTAAATATGAAGGTGTCCGTCTCTTCCAAAAAGGCGCTGAGCACGCGCGAGGCGCCCGGTATTATCACCGTGGTGACCGAGGAAGAAATCGTTAATTCCGGGGCCCGCGATCTGGTGGACGTACTGCGCATGGTGCCGGGTTTTGAGTTCGGTTACGACACGCAGGGCGCCACGGGCATCGGAGTCCGCGGCATCTGGGCCGAAGAAGGAAAAGTTTTGCTGCTCGTTGACGGTCAGGAAATGAATGAGTTGGAATATTCCTGCATGCCCATCGGCAACCGCTTTGATGTAAGCCAGATTAAAAGAATCGAAATCCTGCGCGGGCCGGGATCGTGCATTTATGGCGGGTTCGCCGAAGCCAGCGTCATTAATATTATCACTAAAAAATCCGACGATATCAACGGAGCGGGCGCGAACATTACCTATGGCCAGATGCAAAGCGCCTTTGGGCTGGCCAATGGAACGGTGGAAGTTGGAAAGTTTTTTAAGGGCGGCGATTTTTCAGTTAAAGCGTTCGGCAGCACCGCCAACCGCGGCGACCGGGATTATACCGATCCCAATACCGGCTATGTTTACACAATGGATAATGCCGGTTTAACCGATGCCCTTAAAAATACGGACCTCATGCGGTTAAATGCCGTTAATGTAAATGCCGGCGGAAGTTTGAACAATCTGAGCGGGCGTTTTATCTACGATTTTTATCAAACCGATATGGCGGACCTGTCCGCAGACGGAACCGCCGGCCTCATTTACCCGGTAAAATTTAAAACCTACCTTGGCGAAGCGCGCTATGATTTACCAGTAAGCGACAAGCTTACCATTACGCCGAAAATAAACTATAAAGGAGTAAGCGCCTGGCAGACCGATGCCCCAAGCATGATCTATGATGAGTTTGCCTCCCGCTACACCGGCAACGTTCTGGCCAATTACGATTACAGCGATAATCTAAATGTTCTCGGCGGTTTTGAGGGCTACCTCGACGATGCCGCCCAGAAAACTTCAAGCTATGATACTTTCCCCAATGGCAAGAAAACAATCGCCTATAACAATATCTCCGCGTTTGGACAAGGGGTATTTAAGACAACATATATAAATTTTATTGTCGGCGGTCGCGTAGACAAAAACAACCAATTCGGCTGGGCGTTTTCTCCGCGGTTGGGAGTTACCGGATTATTAGACAAATTCCACTATAAGGCGATTTTCAGTCAGGCCTTTCGCGCGCCGGGAATCGAAAACATCCGGGTTGCAA
This sequence comes from Chitinivibrionales bacterium, assembly GCA_028718065.1. Classification (GTDB taxonomy): domain Bacteria; phylum Fibrobacterota; class Chitinivibrionia; order Chitinivibrionales; family FEN-1185; genus JAQUMP01. The sequence continues at coordinate 5,515 of JAQUMP010000032.1, forward strand.
AATTAGGATTCGGCGTGGATATTAAGCCGGAAAGAACAACGGATTTTGAAGGCGAGATGGGTTATCAGCTTAGCAATAACATGTTTATTACCGCCAATGTGTTCGATATTTCCATAAAAGATCCTATTGTTTATTTCATCGATACCGGCGCCTCCGGCGGTGAGGGTTATAAAAACTTCTCCCATACCGGAAGCAGCGGTTTTGAGGTGGAATATAAAACAAAATTCAACTGGGGATATTCTTCGCTTAACTATTCCTTTTCGGACCCCGGATTGCTTAACAGAAACGATGTTTCGCTCTATGAAGTCCCCGGACGCAGCGATGTCATGCTCGCGTTCCCTCAACACAAAGTCAGTTTAAACTTTAACTATTATCTGGGAAAACTATCCATCAATCCGTCAGGGACTTTTTTGTCCAAACGCTTTACCTATGGTACGGACGCCGACGGCAACGCGGCCTTCTTGCAAGAACCGTCGCTTTTCCTCGTAAACCTTTACCTTAGGTACAATGATCTTTTTGTCAAGGGGTTGGCCCTTGGCGCCGGCGTCTACGACATCTTAAACCAGCAATACAACTTTATTCAGCCCTACCAGGGCGTCGGTTCATGGCCCGGACCATCGCGCGAACTCGTGGTCCGGCTTACCTATGCCTTAAAAATGTAGGGCTTCCTCCTAATACGCTTTCCCGATGAATTTTCCTTTTATGGTCGTCCCTTTGGTTTTATAGGCAAACACTAAAATCCCGCTCGTTTTAATGCCGGAAACGGCATAGTGCGTTCCGGCACGGACCGCCATGCGCGCCACTGTCTTTCCGTCAAGCTTGAAAAAGGTGACGAGCCCGTCCTGGTTTACAAAGAACCTGCCGTTGTTCATAAAGCGTATCCCCGGCGCAAACGCTACGGCCGCCGTCTTAAAGGATATCTTCGTGGGAATCGAATCCGCCAGGGAGGGATCGGCGACCGTGAGCGTAATTTTATTGGCGGGTACTTCGATGCGCCCGTTTTCCGGCGTCGGCGTTCCCGTGGTTGAACCCCAGAGTATGTAACCGCGATAGGTGCCGCTGCGTCCCGAAGTTTCCGTGAGCGTAACGGTCTCCTTTTCGCCGCCCGGGCCGCTCAAAACAACGCTCGTCTGGTCGATGCCGGGCGATTTAGAGTTGCCGTAAACCTGGACCCAGAGCGTATCGCCGGTCTTGACAAATGCCTGCGTATTGCTCGTGGTGTCGCTGAAGCCGGCATGGTTGGAAAACCAGGCCGAGGCCGCGATGCCCGGCTGGTCGAAGGTGGTAAGACGGAAATTCGTCAGGATCGAAAGGTTGGAGGACACCGTATGGCGTTCGGCATGGAAAAAATCGAAGCGGTAGTCCTGGCCGTCCTGCAGGAACCCGCTGCGGATACTGTCGAGCCAGATGCTGTCGCAGGCCTTGTTATGCAGGCCGCCCAGGTCGATGACCAAGCTGTCTTTTACAAAGACCCAGACGTCGTCATCGCCGCAGAATTTAAAGAACTGCCCCGCGCCCTTGTTGTAGGTGACCATCGAGTGGATCTCGGTTGTAAAGCTATAGTTATGACCGAGCGCGTCGAACTTGGGATCGTTCATGCCGAAACCCTGGAACGGCATGGGACCGTTGGGATAAAAAGGCTGCCAGGCGCTGTCCTTGTCCAAGGGGAAATAGGCGTTGTTGTCGATGCCCCAGACGCCGGGGGTGACTTCGCCGAGTTTAATGGTATACCAGAAGGGCCGGTTAACCACCGTGTCCGTATCGTTGTACCAGCAGTGAAAGGTCTGGTCGTTGGTTATTTCCGCGCCGCTGCGGCCGAGCGCCGTGAGCCGCGGCCCGCGATTGTCGCCGGGGAAAATAGAATAGAGATCGGTGGTATCGATATAGGGCAATACCATGCCTTTGAGAGGTTCGAGATATTTTTCGTTCTCAAAGTCGGCAACGCCATTGGGCATGCCATAGCGCTGCACGTCGCGGACCTTGGCCTTTAAAAACAGGGTCTTGACACGCGGCTGCAATTGAATGCTCGTGGTGATCCAGACGTGCGATTCGTAAATCATCCGTTCCGCATGGAAAAAATCGAGCTGGTAACTTTTTTTGTCCTGGAGAAAACCGGCTGGAAGCAAGTCGAGATTTACCGAATCGGTCAGGGCGCCGTGCTTGCCGCCCAGGTCGATCACGAGGCTATCGTTGATAAAAGCCCAGCAGTCATCGTCACCAGTAAATTTGAATATTTGGTTCTTTCCTTTGAAATAGGTAAACGTCGCATGAAATTCGGTGGTAAACGAAAAATTACGCAAAGGTCCCGTAGGAGGATTAAGGCTTGTCTCGTCGTCATGCAACCCTTCGGTCCCGAAGGTGGGCAGGGGCGGATTGCTGAGCGAAACCGGACTCCAGATTCCGTGCGTGTCGAGAGGGAAAAAGTTGTCGTCCCGAAAGGTCAACATGCCGTTGGCATCTTCAACGAACGGCAGTCGTACTGAAAAAGGCCGGTTGACGGAAGGGGCTTTGTCGTTGTACCAATCCGAAAAGGAGGCGTCGGAGGCGATGCATTGCGCCGAGGGACTTCTGCGCGGCCCGCGATTATCACCGGGGAAATCGGACTTTTGATCGGTGGTATCGATTTTGGACAGGACATATCCCTTGCCCGGGCAACCCGCCGGCGGGTTCTGAAAATCCGGATGGCTGCCGTCGGCGTGAAAGTCGCGGATCTTGGCGTCGATCCAGACCGTGTCGCCCGCGGCGCCAAACGATTGCTGATATAAAAACAGGGAAAAAATAAAAGACGCCATCAAGCAATATTTAACGCGTAACTTCATACACTCCTCCTCTACCGTGAAGGTTGGTCGCCTCTTTGTTTGCCTATACCGATTGATCGCATAAGTAAATATTAACGGCTGTTAGTGCGTTTAAAATATCTGCCAGAACCTTACCTGTCAATCCCCTATTGTTTAACATTAACAGCCTTATTGCACCATTGCACCAAGTGCAACGGGAACCGATACCGGCGTTTTGATTTTTTATTTACAAAGGCAATAGCAGCGGTTCGCCCGGGCAAAGCGTGAGGAACGTGCCGGGACAATCCTTTGCAAAGGGCAATGAGTCCGCGGGATCGCTTTCCAGCGCGCGCGCCCAGTCCCGGTACGGCGGCGAGCCGTCGCCGCGCGGCGCTTCGAAGGTGCCGTAATGATACGCCATCATGATTTTTGCGCCGCAGGAGCGCGCCAGCGCCGCCGATCCGTCCGGACCAAGATGGGTGTTCACCATGTAGGCCGCGTCCCACATAAGCACGTCCACGTTTTTAAATTGGAGCAATTCCCAGATCAAGCGCGTATCGCCGGGGTGCCAGATCGTGCCGTCGGGCGTATGCAGTATATACCCGCAGCAGTCGCCGCGTTTCCAGGGGTTTTGCGGATTATGGTCGTGCATGGCGGGTGAAATCTCTATGGAAATATTACCGAAGGAGTGCCGCTCAAAATCCTTGACCGATGTCGTCCGGTCCTCCGGCACGCCTATCTCCCGCAGCCTTTTTACCAGCGGCGCCGGTCCCATATACTGCGGCGCAAGGCGCTGTTCGAACACCGCCGTCGATTTCGCGCCGAAATGATCGTCTTCGGCATGGGTATGAAGTATGGCATCCACGCGCGGCACATCGCTGCTCTCTATCGGTAAAGAGGGAACTTTTAATTGGTAATCGTGCTCCGAACGTTTCGTACCGTTTTCCCCCATAAGCGTTATTACCGGATCGATCAAAACCACCGTGCCGCGCGAATTTACCAGCAGGCCGGCCATGCCCAACCAGGCCATAAGGGTATCCGGGCGCGGGCCGAAAAACGCGGCCGGTATCTTTTGGACTTTTAGCAGCGTCATAAAAGGCCTCCTTAAAAGGGGTTCTTTCTGCGCGAAACGATCCTACTTGAGCGCAAGAATTTTAGAGGCCACCCTCCGGCCGTCGCTCATCTGGGCGATTGCGATATAAACGCAGTTTGGACGCGTATCGCCCCCGAATTGGACTTGCGATATGGGAGCGGCGGCCTGCCGGGTCAATTCTTTTCCGTCAATTGAATAAAACCCGATAATTTTAGAGCTCTCCGCACCGCCGGACCGCCTGATTCCCGCCGGCCGCCGCACGGCGCTGGAGGCGGATACCGAAACGGCGACGCGAAAACCGAAACGGTCGTCGTAGGGAGCGTCGACACAATGGTTCCCGCCGCGAAAACCGCAGCGCATGTCCGACTCCGCCGCGATCCATTCGTTACGGACCGCGCCGCCGCGGCAAACGCGCCTCGTATTATCGCAAACCCCGTCTCCTTCCGCCGGGCCCGGGGGATCGATCGACGGCGAAACGCCGTAGTAGGTCTTGCCCCACCAGTCATTACACCACTCTCCCACATTGCCGAGCATGTCGTACAGCCCGAACGCATTCGAATCTTTTCCACCCACGGGATGGTTGTTCGTGTCGGGAGAATTGCTGGGCTCGGGCGGCTTGGAGTAACCGCCGAACCAGGCAATCTTCGACAAATCCGCCATCGTGGCGCCATTGTAGTACATTGTCGTCGTTCCCGCGCGACAGGCATATTCCCATTCCGCTTCCGTCGGCAGGCGCACCTCCCTGCCTGTTTTTGTTTTTACCGCCGTGCAAAATCTCTGAGTGGAAGGCCAGTTAATGCCCGACGCCGGCCAATCGGCATGAAGCGGCTGCCCGTATGTTGGAGAGGCGTTCGGCAATACAGCGGTATACTCATCCTGTCGCACTTCATATTTCCCCATGTAAAACGGCTTGGATATGGTCACCTCATGTTGCGGTTGTTCGCCGCCGGTACGGGAGAGTTCAAAAGCATCGGGACCGTTATATTGGCCCGGTTCGGTCTTCGGAGTCCCCATTGTAAACCTTCCCGCCGGAATCAGATTGAATATCATCTTGACGTTGTTGCCCAGATTCAGCGTGTCCGATGCCTTGAGGTTCGTGCGCGAGGCGTATGCCGCAACGGTTTCTTTGCCATCCCATAGGGGATAGTCTGCGGCATAGGAAAAACAATAGGCTAATACAATGCAAACGGTGCTACCAATCGACTTAAATAGGGTAAGTTTCATAGCTGGCCCCTCAATTTTATGGCCTTAGGATTCGAGATATACGGTTAATATATTTGTAAAAATCAAACTTTGCTATTCACTATAAATTGACTTTAATGATATTGTTTTATTCAATTTAAGTCATTTTCCGGAAGGGGAAACCCGCTATTGGCGGGGACGCAATGTATAGTTTTTAAGACGCTATTTTCCCGCTTCGTTATCTTTTAAAAACCTGTCGAGCCCGAAAAGCCGCTTTGGATTGTCGACAAACAACCATGCGGCCAACTCCTTTGCGCGCATCAAGCTAAAAGAACCATCGGCTACCTTCTGCGCAAGCGCGGCGGCCACGTTCCGGCGCGCAAGAAACTGGTGTCCGTAAACGCCATCCACAAAACAGTAGTCCCCGCCGAACGCGCTGATCTTATTGGCGGGAACGGCGTCCAGCCACTCGGCAAGCGCGCGCCGGGCGGCTTCCGGGCAGATAATATGCCCCCAACACATGTCGATAAAAACATTCCGGAAATTCTTGGCCAGAGTTCCGAGCTCCGAGACATACGGATAGCCCATGTGGAAAATGTCAAACCGTGCATTGCGGTATTCCAGAAAGAGGTTGGTTAAAAGGGCCGGATCGGCGTCATAAATAAAATTGCCGTTCCCTTCCTGGATGCCCGTATGAACTTGACATACGAGCTTGTTGTCGTCGGCCACGCGGCACGCAAAATGCATCATATAGTCGGACAGCGCCTTGGCGGCCTTGATCGGCTGGCGCCCGTCCGGAAGATTGCCGTCCTGGAACAGCTCGTTAAACGCCCGCTCGGCGTCGGCGAATGCGACTTTGTCAAAGCGAAGGCTGCGGTGATACGCCAGACCGCATTTTAAGCACACGATCTTTGTGCGGCCGTTTATTTTGCTTTCAAAATGGCGGCGCGTGACTTCCATCCAATCGCTTAGGGTATGGGCCTCCATGCCGACCTCGGCGGCGGCGGCCCGGATTTGGCCGTAATGGTTCGGACAAATAAAATTATCCATCCGCATTGTAAACACGAACGGGGCTTTGGTTTCGTGATACGGCGCGGGCGCCGGATCGCAAATCGCAAGCGCTATTTTTGATTTTTCGAGAACAACCCTATAATTATTGCCGCCGGCCCGCACTTTCCGGAAAAGATGGTCCAATTTTTCTATAGACCGGGAATTTATTTCGTCAATGCCGTAGAGGTCCCGGGCAGCAATGGCCAAGGAACGCCCATACCCGGTGCTCTCGGCCGCATGCCAATAGGGTTGCGCGATTTTCCACCGCGCTTTAAGGTCTTTACGGCTATCGCGGACAACTGCCAGATCGCCCTCGGAAAGCCCTGAGGATACAAGATCGCAGGAAAAATAGTGCGTCAACCACTCCGCAAGAACATCCGTATCTTGCGGACGCTCCGACTCAAACGGCAGGTGCTCGTGCGTGTCGATAATCGTCAGCGCTTGAATGTGGTCAAGCAGGCTGTCGTAGGCCGCCATTGCCAAGGCTCCCTGGATTATTTAAGCACGATGGGCCGGACAAGCGTGCGCCCCGCGCAGCGCACATTGACAAAATAGACACCGGCGCTCAAACGTCCGGCGTCGATGACGCACCGGTCTCCCGCGCCTGCCTGGAGAGAACGGACCCGCGCGCCCCGCGCATCGACCAGATCGGCCGATACGGGACCAGGCCGGCCGGCAGTGATGACGACAAGCCGTTTGTCAAGCATTACATCCATCGGCGCCGCGTTGGATTCCGCCGCCGGAAGGACAACGCCGGTAGGATGCGCCGTGGAAAGCCGGACCATGAAAACATCGTTGAGGGCCACGGGAGCGGGAGTTACCAGGGAATCGCCCGCGGTCCAGGTGCCCAGGTCCTTTTTCCCCCACAGGTCGCGCATGTAGTAGCTCTTTCCCGCGGCCATTCCCCCTCCGACCGACGCTATCTGCGCGGTTGAAATGCTTATTTTAGTAGCCGTCCAACTGTTACGGTTAAAAAACAATATCGCGTAATCGGCGTTGTTCGTATCCTTAAGCTGCTTTACCCACACCTCGACACTATTGGCGCTTATAACCCTTCTTCCCTGGATAACGCCGAGCTTGGTCACGCCGCCGAGAGTATCCTGATCGATTGCCGTTACTTCCTGATTGGCATATATCGCTTTTGTGGAGTCATCCATATTCCTTATATCGTTACCGACAATCAAGGGAGCGGCCATCATGCACCAGAGCGAAAAATGGGCCCTGCCCTGGGTATTCGACATGCCGTTGCCGACCTCCAGCATATCGGGATCGTTCCAAGCGCCTATACCGGAATAGGGATAATAAACGCAGTTCTGGTCAGCATTGCCTAATGCGCTATTAAACCCCGCCGTGATGTCTCCCGTGGTCCGCCACATATTCCCGACGGAATCTCCCCATAGCCACGGACGCTCGATTCCCCAGTTGCAGATGCTGAACACCATCTCATGTGCCGTGGGGACCTTTGGCAACATGCGCGCGACGGCTGCATGAAACTGGGCGCCGATCGGGCCATAAAGCGCCACGGGATCACCGTACCCTCCGCACCAGTCAACTTTGACATAATCCACTCCCCAGGCGACAAACGAATCGGCGTCCTGCGCCACATGGTCCTGTAGCGCCGGCATGAATCCTGCGCAGGTTCTGCTTGACACATCGGTATAAACGCCGAGCTTGAGTCCCTTGCTGTGGAGATAGTCGGCAACCGGTTTTAATCCGTTGGGGAAGCCCGAATTCGCAGCGATGCCGCCATTGGCGTCACGCCCGGGCGCACCCCAGGCGTCGTCGAGATTCACATACCTGAATCCGGCGTCCCTCATTCCGGAGGATACCATGGCGTCGCCCAGCCCTTTTATTAATGTATCGTTAAGTGGGCCGTGAAGATTTCCGACACCGAAATAGTTCCAAATGTTAAATCCCATCGGCGGCGTACGGGCCATACCGTTATTAAGGGCGTTGGTTTCCGATGCACTAAAAACGCCCAGGATCGCTCCCGCAATAAAAAGTCGAA
>JAQUMP010000033.1 GCA_028718065.1 Chitinivibrionales bacterium
CGCCCCCTAAACCCCCGTCCCCTTTTTCCCCCCTCCGAATCGGAGAGGGGCCAGGGGAGAGGTCAAAAACGAAGAATAGCCCATCTTGATATAGGGCAAACGAGAAAAGGAAGATTATTTTATGGTCAAGAAACAAAAAAACGCCTCGACCCCAAAAAAAGGCGCCGCGCCCAAAACGGAAAAAAAGGCCGGGGCCAAAAAAGCCCCGCCTAAACCCGGAGCACAAAAACAAAACATTCCGCCCAAAGCCGACGATACCCAGATCGGCGCGATCATGGCCAAAAGTCTTGACTTAGCGGAAGCCGGCCTTACCTTGGGGCTCAACCTGTTTCAGAAATTCGGCACGAGCGTGGGCGACCAGCTCATGGGCAAAATCGCGCAGGCCGCCCAGGCCGGAAAATCGTTTGTAAATGAGGCTGCCGCCCGGGCCGCGCATCCGCGTGAGCAAGCTTCTGCTTCGACCCAGGCGCCGGAGGCCGCCGACGCAGCCGAAAACGCGGCCCCGGAACGCAGCTTCGCCGGAGTCTATAATCGCCTGCCCTTGTTTCCGGGCAGCCCGGTCAAGGTACCGTTTTCCATAAATAACGACGCGGCCGAGGCCGTTAAAAAAGTAAACGTCAAGCTGGAAGGTCTTACGGGTGAACTAACCGACACCAAATTGGACGCCGCGCAGTTTGCCATAAAGCCCGCGCACCAGTCAATCGATCCCATGGATTTTGAGAAGTTTTTAATAACCGGGACGGTTCCGCCCCATACGCCAAGCGACGCGTATAACGGCTGGATTATTGTTACCGGCGACGAACAGCTTAAGATCCCGGTTAAATTAGTGGTAACCGGCAACGGCTGACGGGAACGCATGGCATCCATGAAAAACAGATCGCAACAATTGCCAACGTACGATGTTATTATCGTGGGCGCCGGTCCCGCCGGGAGCAGCGCCGCAACATTCCTTTCCCGGCAGGGCGTTTCGTGCCTGCTTTTGGACCGCGCAAAATTTCCCCGCGAAAAAGTATGCGGCGACGGCCTTACACCGCAGGCGCTCTACTGGCTCAATCAACTGGGTTGCCTTGACGAAGTGTTTTAGCAAACCTCCTGCTACATTCCGTCGACGGACCTTTATATCAACGGTAAATTTGTTTTAACCGGAAAATTTCCCGACAACACGCCCTATCCCTCTTTCTGCACGCTTTTGCGGCGGGAAGTGTTGGACCATATTCTGGTCCGGCACGCCCGTAAGTGCGGCGCGCGTTTCCTGGATGGTCATGCCGTCAAGCGGATCGAGCATACTCCCGAAGGCGTGAAAGTAGAAACCGTTTCCAATGGCCAGACGCAACACTTTTCCGGAAAAATTCTTATCGGCGCCGACGGCGCCGGATCGCGGGTTTCGCGCTTTCTGGGCAATACCGTAACGCGCGGGACCAAAGCGCTTTCGGTGCGGGCCTACTTTACCGGCGTTACCAAATGCGAGTCTTACACAAGAATGTACTTTAACGAGCCCTTTTTTCCGGGATACGCCTGGATTTTTGCGGACGACCGCGGCGGCGCCAACGTGGGCCTGGGAATCGTGGCCGACCCTAATTTTCCGGTGACGGTTGACTTAAAGGAACAATTCAAGCGTTTTGTTGATACGGACCTTGCCGATTTGCTGGATGGCGCGCAGCAGAGCGGCCCTCCGGCGGGCGGCTGGGCGCTGGTGAGCCGCGCGGCAACGCGCATCGGCGAGCGCATCATGCTTACGGGCGATGCGGCCAACTGCGTGGACCCGCTTAACGGCGGCGGCATCCACAAAGCCATGGAGAGCGCCTGGTATGCCGCGCAGGCCGCGACGGCGGCCCTGGGATCGGGCGATTGCTCGGCGAAATCGCTTGACGCGTACGAGCAGGCGCTGCGGCGCGCGGTAGACCCGGATTGGCGCAGCGCCGAGCTCTTATTGACAATGGGCAAAAACCCGCACCTCAAGCACCTGTCGCTCGCCCTGCTGGAGCGCATCGGCGGCATGGTGCGGCAGGACCAATCCATCGCGGATTTTTGCAGCGGTATTTTTAGCGGCATGGTCCCGCAGCGAAATTTTTTATCGCCGGGGGCGCTTGTTGCGCTGCTGCCGTCGATCGTTTCGGTCATGCCGTCGATGCTAACGAATTTGGAACCGAAAAAAATGGCCTCGCTCTCGGCGCATATAGCCCGCGGCGTGCTGGGCGGTTTGCGCGGGGTAATGACTAACCCGGCGCAAAATTTCGCCTGGGGCGTGGAACTTTCGACCAAGGCAATGGCATTGGGCGGGAATCTCGTTGAAAGTATGGGGGTGAGAAATTAGTCACCGAATTTACGCGCCCCCCTTTCGTCCCCCCGCAGGGGGGATATAAAATTCTTAATAAGTCCCCCTCCGGGGGATTTAGGGGGCGAGATTTGTTGGATTGATTTTAAGAGTATCGATTTTTTCGCACAATTATACCAAGGAGGAACAATGGCATCGGACATTATCAGTTCGGTAAACAAGATCATCAACCAGACCACCACGCAGATTATCGACAGCGAATTGCCCAAGAAAGTTTCTTCGGTCATTACCACGCTGGTGACCTCAAGTTTCAGCGCCGTGGACGATATCCTCAAAAAAATCCAGGACTTGACTAAGGATAAACCCTAACACCATTCACCTTTACGGGAGACTATTATGCACTCAGATCATTGTTGTCAACCAATGTATCCGGCCCCGCAATCCTGCGGCCCGGAGGTAAGCTGGTATCCCATACCGGTACCTTATTATTATCCCGTGGCCTGCTGCACCTGCTGCGGCGCGCCGCTGGACAGTTGCACCTGCGAGGACGACGACGTAACCATGCAGACGCCGCAGGAGATCGACGTCGATCCGACCAACACCACCAAAGAGTTCGTGGTGGGCGGCCGGACGGACGCAAACTTAGTCCTGGAATATCTGCCGGTAGACGGCGCGCCCGCCCCGGAGCTGACGCTGGATTGCGTCGATCCTTCCGGCACCACCACCATTCACGAAACCGCAATCGCGGCCGGGTTCCACGTTAAGGACGATTTCCTGGAAGCCGCCCCCGGCACCAAACTTAAACTCACGGTCAAAGATTGCTTTGCGCGCCTGCGCTGGTGCGAAAGCATTACCTATTAAAAACCACAAGGAGCAAAACGATGAATACCATTCTGCAACCAACGGCGCGGCCGCTTGCCGGCGGCATGCGCGTTAATCCGAGTATGATGGCCCCTATGGGCAGACCCATGATGGGCGGCGGCCACGGCAACGGCCATCATCCGCATTACCATACTTTTTGTCAACAATGCTGCCACCCCATCGCCGACTGCTGCTGCGGCGCGCCGCAGTGCCGCAAAGAGGCCAAGGAGCTGTTGGTGGTTCCGGCCGCAAATGACGTGGTTACGCCGAAAGACCCCGGGATTATCCGCGATACGGGCCTAACGATGCGGATGCTTGCCATGATCGATGCCGCGCCGTTGGACGCCTCGGCCATTGACAAAAAAGGACAGGTGATAAACAGCGAATACGGCACGATAACCAGCGGCGGCATCGGCAAGGCTTTTATCGGCGGCGGGTGCTGTGTGCATTTATCCATCGAGTATGCGCTCGAAAACAGCATTTCAAATACGGCCGGCAAGGTATCGGTGCGCGTGGTCGACAGCGAAAACACCTCGCTTTCGTGGGGCAAATACGTACCGGCGCAGTCCTCGTACCAGATAAAAGAAAACATCATTACCACCTATCCCGGCGCGCAACTGGCTGTCGCCGTGAGCAATGTCATCGCCCGCGTACGCTGGTGCGAAGTGTTCAGTTGCTGACCATTTTTTCCGTAAAGGAGTTTACAAATGCCATTAGATAAAAACCAGAAAAAAAACGCGGCGCCCGACGCCGCTGCCGGGTCGGACCCCCTTAACAAAGCGCGGGCGGCGTTTGAGGCTTATCGCAAGCGTGTGGGCGGCGTAAAGAAACCGCTCGCGGGCCCCAGCAGCGTGGGCGCATCCGATCATGCGGCGCCCGCCGGCGGTTTTCCGCCGCAGGTTGCCCCGGGGCCAATGCAAATGCCGCCCATGGCGTGGCCGCAGAATCCGGGCAAACCTTTTCCGCAAGCGCCCATGCCCATGCCGTTTCCGGGAGCCATGCCGGGGCAAATGGGCGCCCCGGCAATGCCGGGAATGGATTCTCCCTTGGCGCAAAGCATCGGCACTATGCTTAAGGTGGGGGTTACCTTCGCGACCGCGGCGTTTGCCGGAGGGTTGCAGGTCATGCAGGGTTTTATGGGCGATCCTGCCCGTTGCGGCGAGGAACATTGGGAGCATGATCGGGACGAGCGCGGGTGCGGGTGCCGGCCGGAGCCTTTTTGCGGGGGGCATTATGGCCATCATGGCCACGATTCCCACTGCTGCAATCCCGGCGTCCACAATTGCGATTGTTGAGCTTTCGATAGTTTGCATAAGTAAAGCCGCATCGCCATCCTGACGGCGCGGCTTTACTTATTGATTATTTCAGTCCCATTTTAAAATTGAACATGGTGGAATTATCCACGCGCTCTTCTTCCCGGTACTGCCGCAAGAGCGTCTGCGCGGTTTGCCGTTCGGGCGCCATAAAGCGCACATCGATGACAAAATGAGAAACGCCCTCCCGCACAAGTTTCTTTCTTTTAGGGAATAAGCACAACGGTTTTTGCCCCAGTAAGTAATAAAGGCCGTGCCGTTTTTTTAAAAAAAAGCCGTTGCCGTAGGAATCTTCGCACGTGTTATCCGGCTTGAGCGCCGGAGGAATGCGCGAAATAAAGAGCGGCATAAAACCAAAAAGGACCAAAGCCCCGCCTTTGCCGCAAACGGAAATATTCATGATGTCGTCTTCCACCGAATAGTTGAACTGCGTAATCCCCATTGCCGCAAGTTGTTTTTGCGCCGCCTGGTTTAAGCACCACACGCTGGTGTCTGCGCGCAACGACGCCGCAGGCGGAAAAAGCGCGCGTTGACCGATGGTGCTTATCTGAAAACGGGTAAGCCCCGCAGCCATCAGCGCATTAATGGCGACTTTCCAGGCGGCCAGATCGTCCTCGGCTATAAAGGGCGGCAGCCCGCAGACAAGCCGCTTGCCCCATTTCTGAAGCAAGGAGGTTTTGCCTAAAAGTTCATTATATTCTTCCCGGTCGCCCGTAATTACGACGCTCGAACATTCCTGCGGGCCGATTAAGGCCAACCAATCCATGCTGTTGCACTGGATGGTAAGGGCCTGGCCATTATCGCCGGAGCGGGGATACGTTTGCGCTGAGAGTTCCTGCATGAGCTTAAAAGTAAAGGAACATTGCTTGGGAAAGGGCCGCGGCTGTTCGTTAATGCGGGGATGGCTCGGCAGGTTTTTTTGCAGCTCCACGCGGCCGATGCAATAAACCGAATCACCTTTGTGTAAAGCAACCCCCGGTTCCAGGGTAATGGCCCGCTCGCCGCTAAGGCCCGCGGCCACGCGCACGACTTTGGCGCTTACGCCCTCAAAGCCGCTGGCCGGTTGGATCCGCAGGCGGTCGCCGGGGGCAATTTCTTCGGCGCTGTTTACAAAAAGGGTTTGGCCCTCGGTCCGCAGAACCGGACCCAGCAGAATGCCCACGCCGGCGGTGCGGTCGGCCCGGATGATTCCCGGCGGCAGGGTGCCGGAAAGAAAAAAAGAGCATTTGGAGCGGCCGAAATCGTAGCGCAGCCTCTCCTTAAGGCCGTCGATGTTATCCGGACTATCGATGGCCGCGCGGTAGACGCCCGTGACCGTATGCACATACTGCGGGTTTTTCATGCGGCCTTCGATCTTAAGGCTTGCAATCCCCGCCTGCATGAAAGGCCTTACATAATCCAGCGCGCAAAAATCGTCGGGCGAAAAGTAAAAACCCTTATTGTCCGAAGCCGCGTAGCTGCGGCGGCAGGCCTGCGTGCAGCGTCCGCGGTTACCGCTGGAGCCGCCCAGAAAGCTTGACGCCAGGCAAAGGCCGGAAATGCTGTAACAGAGCGCTCCGTGAACGAATACTTCCAGATCGCAGGTTGATGCTTTACGGATGGTAATGATTTCGTCTAAGCTGAGTTCGCGCGATAAAATCACCCGTTTAATTCCCAGGGATTGGGCCGTAGCGACGCCCGCGCTGTTATGCAGCGCCATTTGGGTACTGGCATGGATGGCCAAACGGGGGAACCATTTCCGAATAATGGCGACGGCGCCCAAATCCTGCACAATAATGGCGTCTACGCCCATGGAATCGAGTTGGTGCAGGAGCGTTATCAGGCCGGAGAGTTCCTGCTGTTTAATAAGCGTATTGAGCGTAACATATACTTTTACGCGCAGGCGCTGGGCATAGGGGAGCGCATAAGCCAGGGTTTGCAGGGTAAAATTTTTAGCGCGCAGACGCGCATTAAAATCCGTGAGGCCCAGATACACGGCGTTGGCGCCCGCGTCGATGGCGGCATGCAGCGCATCCAGGCTGCCGGCGGGAGCGAGAAGTTCGATGGATGATGGAGGCATTTGCTGATTAATATACATAAAAAGTTTTCAAACACATCGACAACACAATTTTTTTAGTATTTTACGATAATACTATGAAACCCTCGCAATCCCTGCCCTCCCAGGCCGAAACCTTTCCACAGGCCCCCGGCGTTTACATCATGAAAGACGCCAAGGACCGCATCATTTATATCGGCAAGGCAATTAATCTTAGGGCGCGCGTGCGCTCCTATTTCTCGGACACCCACGAAGACCGGCCGCAGATTCCAATCATGCTGCACAAGCTGGCGAACATCGAATGGATCGCCACCAACTCCGAAGACGAGGCCCTGGTTCTGGAAGCCAACCTCATCCGCAAGCACAAACCGCCCTATAACCTTGACTTACGCGACGACAAGCATTATCCCTATATTAAAATCACCAGGGAACCCTTCCCGCGCATGCTGATTGTGCGGCGCGTGGAAAACGACGGCGCGCGCTATTTTGGGCCCTACACCGACGCCGGCGCAATGCGCCGTTTGGTGCAACTCGGCAAGCATCTTTTTAAAATCCGCGATTGCAATACCGCCCTGCCGGCAAAAACCACCAAACGGCCCTGCCTGAATTTTTCCATGGGGCGCTGCAGCGGCGCCTGCGCAGGCGAAATATCGGAAAGCACATATCGTGAAAATGTCGACCGGCTCAAGCGCTTTTTACAGGGCCGGCGTGCCGACCTTAACGCCGAAATCAAGGCGGCCATGGAGCAGGCCGCGGCGCATGAGCGCTTTGAGGAAGCCGCCTATCTGCGCGACCAGCTCAAACTCCTGGCCGAAGCAAATAGATTGGTATATGTGGATTTACGGCTCACCGACGCGGACTGCGATGTGATCGGCCTATTCCAGGCCGACCGGCACATTAGCCTGGCAATCCTGCATTTCCGCGAGGGTGTTCTTATTGGTAAACGTAATTTTTTAATCGAGCGCGGCGTGTGGGAAATATCAAACGCCGACCACGACGCGGCCATTGTGGATTTTTATCAGCAATCGTTCCTGGATTTGCCGCGCGAAATCATCATTGGCGACCACGGCAATTTTAATGTGGCGGCCCTGCAGACCTGGTTTAATACCCAATTTCCCGGAAAAAAAGTATCGCTGATAGAGGCCCAAAAAGGCGCCCGCGCGCACCTGGTTGCAATGGCCGAAAAAAACGCCCGTCTTTACGTGCTGCAAAAACATCCGCCCGATGCCCAGGCCGACGTGGCCGACCTGCAGAAGGCCCTTAATTTGCCCCGCCTGCCCGCGGTGATCGAGGCCTTCGATATTTCCAACCTCGGCGCCAGCTTTGCCGTGGCCGGCATGGTGCAGTTTACAAACGGTAATCCGAATAAGGCCGCCTACCGCCGCTATAAAATCGCGGCGGTGGAGGGCCAGAACGATTTTGCCATGATAATGGAGGCTCTTTCGCGCCGCTTAAAAAGGCTTACCGACGAGAACAAGCCCCTGCCGGACATGCTGCTTGTCGACGGCGGTAAGGGGCAATTGCATGCCGCCATGAAAGTGCTTGCCGCCTATCAAAATCCGCCCATGATTGCCTCGCTTGCCAAACAAGAAGAGGAACTCTTTACCCCTTTTTCCAATGAGCCGGTGATCCTGGCCGCCGATCATCCGGCGCGCAAATTAGTGCAGCGCATTCGCGATGAGGTGCACCGCTTTGCCATTAGCTATCACCGCAACTTGCGCGGCCGCCAGTTTAAAGCCTCGGCCTTGCAGGCCATCAAGGGCGTTGGCCCCATAAAAGCGCAACTGCTGCTCAAGCATTTCGGTTCGCTATCGCGCGTCAAGGAAGCCCCGGTGGAGGAGATCATGCAGGTGCAGGGTTTTTCGCAACCCTTGGCGGAGTATTTAAAAATCTATTTGGATAAATTATAAAAACCACTTCCCATTAATGGGAAAATTAAAGGCCAAACCTAACTAAATAACCCGAAAAATACGCTATATCAATACATGGCACTTTTTTTGCTTTCTATTAATTTGTCTTAAAACAATAAATCTACACATTTTAAGTCCCCCTTCGGGGGATTGAGGGGGCGTTGCGCCATGACCCAAAAACAAAATATCCGCATTCTCCTAATTTTAGGGTTGGTATTCGGATCGCTGGGCGGATGGCTTTTGCACCTGCGCATTCATCCGCCGGCTAAGGTAGCTATAAATTTGCTCCCTTTCATCGCCGGAATGGTCAATATTATCATAATTCCCGCCCTGTTTTTTTCCGCGGCGGCAACACCGTACGTCTACGTTGTTAACGGCATGTTGGTTATTATCGGCGCCATTACCATGGCCCACGTCTCGCTGTGGCATTTGCCGCCTTCGGTAACTTTACAAACGATATTCGTGGGGACGCTGCTGGCGGACATCTTTTTATTGTTTACCAATTTTTTCTTCGGCAAGGCGCTCTTTGAGCTGGAGTTGTTTAAAGCCATCGACGCCCAGGTCCGCAAGGGGCGCTTTTTTCGCTACCCGAATATGGGCTATTGGGGCGTGCATGCAATCGCACTAACGGCGGTTTATGCCGCCGGCCATCTTTTATGGAGATAGGAGAAATATTTATGCATCGATTTTTGCTCTGGAAACCGGGTTGGGTAGTTCTGCATATTGTCGCCATCGCGTTTATGTTCTGGCTGGGCCACTTTATGCACGCACCAATTGGCAAATAACGCAAAATAAAAAAGGCGCACAAAGATAAAATTTCGTGCGCCCATCAAACCTATTAAATTAAACTAAAAACCTATTTCTTTTGCTTAATCACCGGCCCCAGCATAGGCGGGGCGACCGGAGATTGATGCTGTTGCGCCATAGCAAGTCCGGCCAATTCCTGACGGATCTGCTCCGCCCGGCGATCGCCCGGATGCGAGGCTGCAAAGGCCGAAATCACCGCAAGGGCGCTATCGTATTCCTTTAGGCCCATATAATTTTTTACCAGCCCTTCGCAACCTTCAAAATAATCGGGATCGCGCCTTAAGAGCGCTTTAAGCAGGGGAATGACCTCGCGTGACTTGCCTTGCATTTCCAGCACCTGCGCGTACATGCGGATATATTCGGGATTCGTGGGGTCGGTATTCAGTGCCTCGCGCGCGGCCTTTTCGGCCTCGTCCCGCCGGTTGTGATTAATCAGGAATTCCTGCAGCATGGCGCGCGGCCGCCAATCCCCGGGCATGAGCGTAAGGCATTTGTTAAGTTGGCCGATGACCAGATTAAGCCGCTCCTCATACTTTTTCCGGCGCTCCAAAAATGCCTGCATTTGCGCCGTGGCCTCAGGCGTATTTTTAAACTTGGCCGCGGCGATCTGCTTTTGGATGGAATCGAGCGCGTTCTTTTCGTCGAGCAGGGGTTTGCGCAGGCTCCAGGCCACCTGGATATAGGCCGCGGCGTAATTGGTGACTAAGCCGTGCGCGGCCTCGTCGGCGGGATCGTCGGTGAGCTTGGCGGAGCGGTACTGATATACTTTGTCAAGAAAATACATGGTCTTGTCCATGTCCATGCGTTTGTCTTCGGGCACAACCTTGGGGTTTATCCGGTACACCAGCCCTTCCATTTGCAAATAGGGATCCAGCCCCATGAAATTATCGTTGGAAACGGTCGTGGAAAAATAGATCGGCTTCCGGAAACGGTTGCAGTCCACAATGTTAAGCACCAGCTTGTCCTGCACGCGCAGCACGTTCTGCTGGCTGCGGCCCGGCAGAGTCACCGCAACGGCGGCGCTGGGCAGGGTGTAGGGCGTGGGATCGCTAAACGGGTTCAGCTCGGCATTCAGGGCGTCGATTTGATCGTCGGTAAAGGAAATCGGCACCTTGGGCTCCAGGGTCTTGAGCTGCTTGATGTACCAGTTGGTATTGAGCAGGCTCAGGTTTACAATACGCACATCACGCCGGATGCCGTACGCCTCCTGCAAGGCCCAGAGCGGAAAGGTGTCGTTGTCGCCGTTGGTAATAAGGATGGCATCCTGGTCGCACGACATGAGCAGGTTATAGGCGCTATCGTAGGGGATCCAGTTCATGTGCCGGTCGCGCTGCTGGTAATTCTGCGTAAGCGGCAGGGCCGGGGAAATAAAAAAGAGCACGGCGGCGAGCGGCGCCACGGTCATGCGCAGGCTCTTGTTCTTGTTTGTAAACAAATAGGCGAGCAGACAGCTTATGGCGATGCCGATCCACATGCTGTAAAACATAAAACCGGCGTTCCAGAAATAATCGCGCACGCGCACCTCGCGCTGCACCGTGGGCATGGGACCCTGCTGGCCGGAGCGCAGCCAGTTTACATAATCGTAATGTTCGGCCCGCAGGCCGTCGGCAAAATTCATGTACCAGGTCAGGATCACGGAGGTTAGTAAAAAGACCAAAATCAATAGCACGGCCATGGGCTTGTTGCGGTGGTAATAATAGTACCAGCCAAAAAACATGAGCGCGGTGGGAAGCAGGTAGATGAGCAGTTTGAGCATGCCGAGCGGGATGTTTTCGGTCATGAAACTGCGCTGGGTGTCCTTGTCGCTGAAATGAAAAAACTGGGTGATATAAAACCCGCCGAACCCCATGTGGCCTTCGATGCCGAACTGGTGCGCCAACGTTCCCCGGCGATGGAGCGAGCGCGTGACCATGCTCTCCGAACCGTACTGTTTGCGGTCGAGCGTGCCGGTAAAGGCCTTCCAGGTTACGGGATGGTTCTCATCGATGGGCGGATTTACGGATGAGCGTACCGGCAGATACAGATGGTTGGAAAAACCGAGCATCGCCAGAAACGAAAACCAGAAACAAAAACGCCATTTGGACTGTTGCGGTCCGCGGATAAGCATCATGAGCAGCGTAAGCGCTATAATAAGAGAGCAAGCCACAATAAAATACGATAGATTATACATGCTGGTGGAAAGACAGATACCCGACACCCAGAGCCGCCAATCCTTGCGTTTGGCCTCGTCGTACATCATTACGAAAAGGAAAATTGCCGGCACGGTAATTTCGGAGATCATGTGCATGCCGATACCGGTGAATGCAATATAGGCAATGAGCAGGAGCCAACGATCGCGCCGCGGGTCTTTGGATTGAGCCCAGACAAGCGAAAGCCAGATGGTTATAACGTTGGGCAGCAAGCAGACATTGCATTGTTCGGAAAATTCCAGCGAACAAAACCAGAAGGTGTTGCTGAACGCGCACAGCAGTGCGCCCGAAATGCCGCCGCAATAAAGCGCGACCCGTTTCCAGGAAGTGTCCGGCGGCCCCATAATGAGAATGACCGCGCGTATTATAATAAGGTACAAAAACAGTATTGTAAGGGCGCTGCCCAGCACGGAGAACATGTTGAGCCGAAAGCCGGGGTCCTTGAGAAATGAGAATGCCATAAGAAAAAGCCTGCCCATGGGAACCAGCAGCGGCGTGCCGGGCGGATGCGGAATGCCGACGCAAGCCGCCGAAGCTAAGTATTCACCGCAATCCCAGAGCGCCACGGTGGGACCGGCAGTCCGCGAAAAAACGAATGCCGAAAGCAAAAACGTAAAAATCGCCAGAATCATGTTCACTCTACGATGATTGGACATTGTAAATCCTTTGGTGCATCCGAAATAGGACGGAATAATCCGTTTAAAATACGGCCTTAAAATAGGTTACTTCCCTGATATTGTCAAACCCGGAAAATGCGCCCATGATTATTTTGTCCTCGACGAGCATTGTAACAAATTGATATAATTACGTATACTGTTTTTATGCGAGGGAATGGTTGCCATGCTGTCTTTAGTCAACAAGGCAACCCATCGCAAATTTTGGCCGGTTCGCGGGGCTTATCTTTTTTTAATGGAGCGCATGCATGTACATTAAATGCTGGGGATCGCGCGGTTCCATTCCGGTGAGCGGACCGCTTTACGACCGTTACGGCGGAGACACCACCTGCATGGAGCTGCGCAGCCGACGCAACGATGTAATCGTGATCGATGCGGGCAGCGGTATCCGCCTGCTGGGCAACAAGCTTCTGGCCGAGAATGTTAAAAGTTTCGACATGCTCTTTACGCATGCGCATTGGGACCATATCCTGGGGTTCGGTTTTTTTAAACCCACGTTTCATAAGGACCGCACCATAACCGTTCACGGGCGGCCCTTTAATCTTTCGTCCTATCGCGACGTGCTGCGCGGGCTCATGCACCGGCCCTTTTTTCCGGTGGAGCTCAGCGCCGTTCCCTCCACGCTTATCTATAAAAATATCGGCGCCAGGCCCTTTAAGATCGGCAGCCTGCGCGTGCGCTCGGTCCCACTCTCGCATCCTAACGGCGGGGTTGGCTTCCGGTTCGAAGAAGACGGAAAATCATTCGTGTTCCTCACCGACAACGAACTGCAATACATCCATAAGGGCGGCCTTAAATTCGACGACTACGTTGATTTTTGCCGGGGCGCCGATCTGCTCATTCACGACGCGGAGTTCACCCAAAAAGACTACAAACACAACCGCACCTGGGGTCACTCGCGCTATTCCGATGCTGTCAAGCTCGGCTTGGCGGCAAAAGTAAAGCGGCTCGGGCTCTTTCATATTAACCAGGACCGCACCGACGACATGGTCGACGATCTGGTGGCCCATGCCCGCGCCATGATTGCCAAAAGTAAATCAACCATGGAATGCTGCGCGGTGGGTAATTCGTTCAAAATAGAACTGTAAGGCGCCCCTTACAAGCAACCATTGATGGTTCGCAATTCTTCCGCGCCCCCCTTTTTATCATGCATTGGATCGTTGTATCCACAACGGCTGAATTTATATTTCGAGGCACGCCGGAGGACGATCGCGGCGGACAACGGGGCAAATAAAATTAAAATCGGGGCCAAACGTTTCCATGTTCGATACCAGCCACATCCGTAATTTCTGTATTATCGCGCACATCGACCACGGCAAGTCGACACTGGCGGACCGTCTGCTCGAACTGACGGGCACGGTCGACGTGCGCAACATGAAAGAGCAAACGCTCGATTCGATGGATATCGAGCGTGAACGCGGCATTACGATCAAGTCGGTGGCGGTCCACATGAAGTATCACGCGGACGACGGCCATGATTATGTGCTCAATCTCATCGACACGCCGGGCCACGTAGATTTTTCCTACGAGGTCTCGCGGAGCC
>JAQUMP010000034.1 GCA_028718065.1 Chitinivibrionales bacterium
AATTTCATATTTTTTAAGCCAGCGCAAATAGAGCTCCATTTGCCCTTTGTATGCCGGCTTAAAATCAGTAAGTTTTAGCTCAATGGCCACCAACCGACGCAATCCGCGGTGGTAAAATAAAAGATCAAGGTAATAATCAACATCATCAAGAGAAATTCTTTTTTGTCGTTCAACAAAGGTAAAGCCAACGCCTAATTCAAGAAGAAACGCTTCTATCTCGCGCAAAATTGAATCTTCGATGTCTTTTTCAAGATAGCAGTCTTTCAGTCCGAGGAAATCAAGAAAATACGGGTCTTTAAATACTACATCCGGCGATACTTGATCTGATTTGCGAAGATTGGAGATTTCATGCTCAATAAGCTTTTCCGGCTTGCGTGAAAGGGCCGTTCGTTCATACAGCATGCCACCGATTTTTTTTTCAAGCGTCCGCGTGCTCCAACGCTCAAGACGGCACATCTGGGCGTAAAAATCCCGTTTTAATGAATCTTCAATGTAAATAATGGTTTTAAGGTGAGTCCAGCCCAATTGTCTCCGCAGTGCGGAGACAATTGTTTTGTCTGGAAAAACTTCGGCAAAACGAACCATATGCCGGAGGTTTTTTTCGGAAAACCCACGCCCGTATTCAAGGACCAATTTCGCCGACAATGTCGGTAAGATTTCTTCTCCGTACCGCGCCCGCTTATTCTGCAATATTTCATTATGAATTCTTGCGCCTATCTGCCAATACAGAAATGTTAATTCGGCATTTATGGATGTTGCAACCCGTTGCCGTGAAGATTCAATCAGCAAACGGACGTCACCTAAAAGAGCATTTCCCGTTTGAACAATCGCCGGTAATGATTTTAAGGACTGTTGAGATTTTTTGTTTTTCATTGGATTGACGGTCTTTTAGATTCTTCGGAAGCGCGGGCGCTCCAGGATTCAATACCGTCTATTAGTCGTTTGGCCGTGGGCGTCGCCCTGTTTGGTGGTGTCGAAAATATTTTTAAGATAGGATTTGAGCATTGGCGCTTTTTTATAAATTAAAGTATTTGTCAAAATATAAATCAATCCCCGCAATTTATCTCTTCTGCAACCACTCCAGCGGATCGAGGGCCGCGGTCGAGAGCCGGATTTCGAAATGGAGCATCGGCCCGGAAACGTCCGCATCACCCAAAACACCCACGGCCGTGGCAGGCGTGACCGCTTCGTCCTGGCGCACGCTGATGTCCTGGCAGTGCGCGTAAATGGTTAAATACTGGTCGCCATGGTCCACGATCGCGAACTTGCCCATGCCGCGCATCCAGCCCACGTACATGACCGTGCCGGGCGCGACCGCATACACCTTCTGGCCGCTATGGCCGGCAATATCGATGCCGTTGTTGACCGTTACGGTTTTGTAAACAGGATGCACGATCTTGCCGAAGGCGCGCACCACGCGCCCAACGCACGGCCAGGGCAGGCTGCCCTGGAACTTAGCCAGCGCCCCCGTGGCAGGCGCGCCCTTGACGGGTGCGGCTTTTTTGACCGGCGGTTTTCGTTTCTGGCTCTGCAGCTTTTTAATGAGCACGATAATGGCGCGCTGATCTTCTTCGAGCTGACGCACCATGGCCAGAAAGGCGCTCTTCTGCGAGCGGACTTCACCCAGGATTGCCGTGCGCGCGGTCTGCTCGTGCACCAGTGCCTGGCGCTCATGTTCCTTGTCCGCCGCCAGCGCGAGCAAAAGCGCGCGCCGGCGCTCAAGCGCCAGCTTTTCGCGGCTTATCCCGGCGCGGCTGCTGTCGATCGCCGCCACCAAAATCCGGTCGTAGTGATTGAGGTCCTGAAAATAGCGCACGCGTCGCAGCACATCGGCCATGTTCTGTGACGTTAACACAATGCGAATGAGCGACGGGTTCGGCTGCTTGTAAATGGCGCGCAAACGCCCGTATAAAACCTGCTGACGGTTCCGCAAGGCCCTGGTGGCGTCATCCAGGCTGGCGGACTGCCGTACGATATCGGCATCGAGGGCGTCGATTTTTTTATTTAAAGCCCCCAGATAATCGCGTGAAAGGGCGATATTATTTTCCAATTGCGCAAGCTGCGCAACGTAACCGGCCTCTTCTTTTTTAAGCTGGGAGAGTTTTTCACGGCCGTTTTCCAGCGCGGCCTTGATGGAATCGAGCGCCGAGGTCTGGCGCCTTAGTTCGCCATCGAGGGCGCTCCCGCCGGCCGCGCGCGCGGGAGCGACCGCCGTAAGCATGGTTATAGTGAAGAGCGTCAGCGCAAAAATTTGCGTACCGCGCCCAGGCTTCCGATCCACCCGAAAATAACTCCTACGGGAAAAATGACACAGGGCAACAGAAACCACGGTCCCCACAAAAACGGCAAATGCGAAAGCAACAACCGCAGCAGCGCGATCGCCGTTACACCGAGGGCCGCGCCGATAATTCCCTGGAGCACGCCTTCCAGGAGAAACGGCGCCTGGATATAGGCGTCGGTCGCGCCCGCAAAACGCATGTTGGTTATAAGGTCGCGCCGCGCAAAAATAGTGAGCCGGATGGAATTGCTGACCATCACATACAAGGCGACCGCCAGGATAATTCCCAGAAGTATCGTGGCGGAAAAGAAATATCCCCGGAACCGGTGCAGCAGCACCAGCCATTCGTTGGCATACTGCACGCTTTCGATCCCCGGCAGGCGCTCAAGGTCATTGACAAATGCGCGCGCCTTGTCCGGGTTCTGGTAATGTTCCCGGAGCACGATCTCAAAGGAGGCCGGCAGCGGGTTCGCTTCGATGGCGGTGAGCATGGCGCTGCCGTAGAGCGTTTCAAAGCGCTTCCAGGCGGCTGTCTTATCGATGAGCGTTTGCTTTTTAATCTGCGGAAAATCACCGAGGCGCCCCTTCAGCCGGCCGAGCGCGGCCGTGTCGGCGGCCGTGGAATCCGCAAGGTAGGCCACCACCTCCACCTGGCCGCCGGCCTGCGCCAGCACCGCGCGGATATTGATGTAGGTAAGAATGATAATACCCAGGAAAAAGAGCGCCACCGTGATCGTAAGGATGGAGGCTATGGTCATGAGCTTGGCCTGATACAATCCGCGGAAGGACTCTTTTATAAAGTAGAGGATTTTAAACATTTCGGTTATTTACTTAAAAGAAGGTTCATCGGCCAGAGTATTATAATTCCATAAATCAATTTTTAACGTGGTCGCAAGATTTTCGTTGCCGGCGCCGTTAACCAATCCGTAAAGATATCCCCGGCCGTCATACAAGGGCGTCACCAGAAAATATTGCGCGGAAAATACCGCCGAATCGCCGGCGGCGCCCCGATAATCGGATTTAAACCGGATCACGCCGCTGCGGTCCATGGTCGCGGTCATGGCGCAATTGAGCGCCAGGGCCGAGTCAAAAAAATGTCCCTGAAATTGGTCGCCGGAAATTTGCCAGTTAAAATTCCGGTCGACCGGTATATATTTCCCGCCTTGGGCAATAACCAGAACCGTGTCGCGGCTTATCTGCAACGCAAAGGAATCGAGCCCGGAAACGGTAATTAAACCAAAACCGCTGCTGTCCAGAGTACCGCTCAGTACGCGAATCGTGGGGCCGTAGAGCGTATCGGAGAATTGGCCGCCGGACTGCAGCCGTCCGCGACGACTCGGGAACGTCGGCTGCGAATACGAATAGCGTACATCGCCTCCGTCAAGCGATTCGGACAGACGCACGGTATCGCCCTTCTTGCCGACCCAGGCGCTGGTGTACGCGACCGGCGCGGCGGTATCGCAGCGGCTCCACTGCCGCGAACCGGTAACGGTGTCATCGATGGCCGTAAAACTCCTGACGACGATCATCCCCTTTGTCAATACCAATTTGTTTTGCAGCACAACCGGCGATTGCGGCTTAAAGGACCAGGTTACGCTCGCAATACTGCCGCTCTCTTTGTCCTCGCGATACACCGAATCCACCAGGACCGAATCCCAGTGCGCGCTATGCCGGATTTGCAGGTGATAGGTTGATCCTGAACGCGGTCCAAAAAAGGTCGTGTCGCCGCTGGCGGCGAGATGATCGCTCAGCTTCACCATCAGCGTGCACCGAGAGGTGGTATCGATGCTCGGCAGCCAATATTCCGCAGAATCGCCCGAGATATTTTTTATTTTTTTATAAAAAGAGTAGATGGCGTTTGAATCCGCCTTCGGATCAAAGGCCCCGGCAAGCGCGACCGTGGTTGAGCTATTCGTTTGGTTATAAACTACTTTCGAAGTGAGCAGGTACGGTTGCAGAGTATCGGCAGTCAAGTCGATGGTCCCGCCGCTCGCCGTATCAACGATGGTTCGGGAGCGCGTGCTGTCGGCGGTTGCCAGCGAATCCCGGTACAGCAGGATTTTCGATGAGTCAAGCGTTCGCCACCACCCGCTGGAATTGTCCTGACGTTCCAGATAATAAAACGCGGTCGTTGCGGTCGAGGCCGTCGCCACGGTATCAAAAATAATTTGATTGGCCAGTTTGCTATGGTGTTGATAGATGCGAAGCGCGCCGCTGAAATGATCCTGCTGCCGGATAATCATCGAAAAGGTATTGCCGGCGGCGCCGTAATCCCAACGCTGCAGGTCCGAATTATTGGTAATGGTATCTTTTTGTAAACGGATAATGCGCACCAGCAGCGTGTCAATGCTGTCCGCAGCCGCAAAACGCCAGAAAACCGAATCCGTCGCCCGGTTGTATCCCGGGGCAATCAGCGACGAATCCAGCGGCGCCACCCCGCAATAAAGAGAATCCGCGGACAAAAAAACCGTGTCGAATTTCGCCTTCGCATAGCTCCGCACAAGCGTCGCCACCGGGGCAACGCCGCTCTTGGCAAGCAGGGCGGAAGCGCTCGCAAAAGGCCCCTTTAAACCGCCGGTACTCTTGGCCAAGCTCTTCTGATAATACTGGTTAATGGCCCTTGGGTCCCAGTCAGGCATTTGCAGTTGCAGGGAATCCCGGTCGAACTGCGCGAATGTAAAGCGATCGGTCACCTCGCGCACATCATGGATTATGCGCAGCGTTTTTAAGGCAAAAACGACCTGATTTGCAATGGTTGGGGCGTCGGCATTTAAAACGGGTTTTTCGGTAATCTTTGACGGCGGGGAGCAGGAAATTAGTATAAAAACAAGAGAAACGGATAATTTTAAGAAAGGGTTTATAGGCATATTTTGCTTTTTCATGATATAATCCTTTGTCATTATGGAAACCGGCCGACCCTGAAACATTTGACCGGTTCTCCGAAAAATACATCGCCGTGAATACGGCTCAAAGCTGCAAATATGACCTTATTAATATAGAAGAGAAGAAATTAAGGGAAAAGGTAAAATAGCAGCGCAGGGATTTGAACCCCGGACACATGGATTATGATTCCAAATGCCTACCTTTACAACCCGTAGTAAAATCAATTACTCACAAAGCCACAACCTTTAAGTGTCCGGTCAAAGAGTCCGGTTTCGCTCCAAAATTAACCGATTTTGCCGCCAGTAATTCATTCCGTCCGAAGTAGACTTTCGACATATCGGTTTTATGCCCGGAAACCTGCATTACGATATGAGGAGCGTTCCCCGCAAGAAGTAAATCGGTATAAGCGACGCGGCGCTGGTCATGAAAACGATAATTTTCAATACCTGCTTTTTGGAGACATTTTTTAAAAGACTTCCGAAAATTTCCTAAAGGAAGATACCTTCCGCGCCAGTCGCGCCTAAAGAACAGATATTCACTCTCTACAGGCACATTTCGCATATACTCTTTAAGGCAATCGGGAACCGGCTTAATGCACGGTCTCTTGTTCTTTGTCCGTTCTGCGGGAATGGTAATGCAATTATTGACCATATCGTAATCCGTTCTTTTTAAAGAAACCAATTCCCCCCGACGCGAAGGAACAAGCAGACTGAATAGCATTATCGGATAAATATGGGGCGTTTCCGTCTTCACGGCTTCTATCAATCGCTCCTTTTCGTCTTCGTTAAGCATCCTGTCGCGTGGTTGCGTTGGCAATTTCTGGAAGTGCTGCAAGGGATTTTTTTCGATCACCCCGGCAATCAACGCAAAATTCACCGCCGCCTTTGACCATGCTAAAATACGATTGACCGTATTGTTCGTTAATGGTCGCCCGGTCAGTTTCCCTTTGGATTGACGAAGAAGCAGAAGATACCGATCAAAACGCCCCTGTAAATCATTTATCCGCACGTTCCCCAGATCATCTTTTAACCGTCTGAAATAGGATTCCGAACATTTATCAATAGAATTTCGCTCAAGATAATATTCAAGGATGTTCTTAAAGGTCGTAATTGTCAAAGAACGCGGTTCTTTTTGCGCCCGGTCTTGAAGGTCCTTTCGGATTTCATGAGACCGTGCTTCCGCCGCTTTTTTCCCGCCCTGTACTTCCTCGCGCTTCCGGTATTCTTTGCCGTCTTTCCATACCCGGACATCGAGAAGAAACAAGTCGGGCTTTAACTGCTTTATGCTCATTTTAGAAATCCTTCCTAAAATGAGCACGGTACGACACTAATATACTCCCAAATATGCTGTTTGTCAACATGATACTACACAATACCCAAATTATTTTAAAAGAGTACCGCTAAGGAGACGCATTTCAATCGCCACCCGTGGAAATCGATTCAATCGCCCAACCTTTACCACGGGCAAGCGCCTTTGAAGGCTCCATTTTTCAATCGTCCGACGAGGCACCCTAAGTAATACCGCCAGTTCGTCGGGCGTATAGAATTCCGGTTCTGGCATTGTTTTATCATCGGTCATAAAAACCACACTTTCTTTGAAAGTTACAAAACCCGATCATAGATATTTTTGAATAAATCGGCAGTCACTATTGAATCGTTTTTGCCTGGCAAAAGCCGCCGAAGCGATGCGCAGGCACTTTTAACGGACGTTGCCCGACCGCTAAGAAGGCGGGCCTGGTCATCGGTTAGGGCGATGCAAAACGCCTTTTCCACAGCGAAGGTGAAATTAACGAAGCCATACAATGTCGTTGAAGCCGCGTGCAATTCGGCAAGCTTGGTGCGAAGACCGATTGTTTTTACTGGCACCTGAAAGCATTCGGCCAGGAGTATAATGACCTTGCGCTGCAAAACAGTTTTTTTTAATTTTTTTTGCATATTCAATCCCTTTTTCTACTGCGTCGGATTTACTGCGTCCCTATAAGGGGAAAACACGATCACAGTAGTCGGAATGGTGATTTTGTATCACCAATTCCTATACTGTGTCTGCTGCGTCTGGTACTGCGTCCGACGCGATCACAGTAAAAACATATTTTGCTTTCGAGCCAGTTCCTTCTCTCGTGATTTCGTCACATTCGGCAAGTATTTCTTTGATTAAATCCCGCCGTTTTTTTGCCTTTTCTTGGATTTTATTTTGAGAAAGCCCTCCCGGATTGTCGGCAAGTAATTTGAGCACTCTTTTCTTCGTTTCGGCAAATTCGATTTGCCGTTTTTCTTCGGCTATACTGCCAGGAGTTAATTCTGAAAGCTTGAATACCGGATAATCAAAAGCAACTGTGAATTTTTTGGCAAGCTTGCCATAAGAATTTTTCGCATGGATAATTTCAATCAAGTCGCATCCATCCGCGTCTTTTTCGTTAAGCGGTCGAAACCATAGAATAAAACGGGAGTCATCTGCAATTGAACCCGCGCCGCGTACCGAGTTCATGGAATGATTTTCAAGTCCGGCCCTTACCGCTTTTGAAACGTGGCTTATTAATAAAATGGTAGGGTTCGATACACAATTTATTAAACTGGATATAATAGTCATCAAGGCGCTGTTTAGGTCATTATCATTTTCAGGCACGCCCGAAGCCTTCGCCTTGGTGTCGATTATTACTAAATCCGGCTTGCAAAGGTCTAGCGTAGCCTTTAGTCGTGTAAATTTTTTTGTCGGGTTTCCTTCGGTGTCAACCAGTTTTGAAAAATCGCCGTTTGAAAAAAAATCCTCTTTGCACAAGGTAAAAAAGTTTTCTTTAATCAGTCGCTTGGTAGTTGGGAAAGTCAAAGCGTCAAAAGGTAGTTTTTTAATGATTCCCGATATGCGCCGGTGAACTTGTTCCTTGCTGTCCTCAAGCGAAACATAGAGACTACGTTTTTTAATCAAAGGGAAAACGTTAAGCCATTTAAGCGGGTGAAAATCAGCGACGGCCATTTCTATGCAAAGTAAAATCATTGCCATAGATTTTTTAGAGCTGCCGCCCTCACCGGACACTATGCCGTAGGTTCCCGCAGGCAAAAAGTCCGGGATTACCCATTCCTGCTCTGTCGGTTCGTTTTCCAGAAACCGCTCTACTGAAATTGTGTCCAGTGTCCAGGGTTCAATAGGTTCGGGCTGATTTTCGGGCCGGGATTCGCCGCCTACGCCGCTGGTCGGTCGATCTCCAATTGATTGTGTGCATCCCTCAATGGCTTTCTGCAAGGTCATTTCGCCATAAGTTCGCCCGTCGCCTGAATGTTTTTTATCCCACTTTTCGCGATATAAATCCGATTCCCTGAAAAGAGAATTCATAAGTGATATATTTCTGTTTGTCCAAAATGCCAGATGCGAACACAAAGCTAAATCGGCGCTGCTTTGGTCATCCGCATGGCCGCTTAAATCACCCCTGTAAAGCCGCTCAATAGCCGCGCCGTTTTTGGAATGAAATATCTTATCAAGTAAATCTTTGTTGGATATGCTGGAATTGGGAGAAGTGGTTTTTTGTGGTTCGGCTTTTTTTTGTTTTCTGGCTTCGATCTGTTTATAGATTTTTAATATTTCAGGTTCGGACAATTGCCGGAATGTTTTTCGATCATTCTCAATACGGCCAGTAAAAGTAAAGTATCTTTTGTGGTCGTATATTTCCGCGTCCGGCGCTTTGATTGATGCGCCCGGCAGCTTGCCGCCACAAAAAATATGAATACCATCCCCGCCCGGCGAAATTTCCGTGTAACTATTCGCCTCTCCGATAATTTGGCGCGCCCACGGTTCAATCTCGCCGTCAATAATACAATGGTCGAGGTCGATTAAAACATTTCCGCATGGTTCTACCCCGGCCTGAAAACCAATTCCATTAAAATGACCGTTTAACTTTTGTAAAATACACGGGAGAGACGCCCAGGTCTTTTGATTGTCGGTTTTCGCGTATTGACCATTGACCTGATAAGGAATTTTAGTTTCTTTACCGTCGCGTAGTTCCTTACGCCACAAAACCCAATGAGGGAGCGATTTTAATTCCTGTGGAATGTTGTTAATGTCAACCGCGTTCATGCCGCCGTCGCCTCTGCTTGCCGTCGTTCTATCCGTTGTTCTAAAAATCGAATTACCCGCTCCCGTTCACCCGGTTGCCAATTAATGAACCCCAGAACACGTTGCGACGCCATTGTGGGTGAACAGCCTAAAAAATTAGCCAAGTCACGGTAGTCGAAACCGGCTTTTTCTTTTAAATCCAAAACCTCCATATCTTTTTCGTACATTTTTTTAACCCTTTTTAAATTATTAATTGTTAAATTATCCCCTGCTTTTATAATTAAAAAGTACCACCTATCAAGATGAACAGCCAGATGAACATTCCTTTAAATCAATGTTCAGGTGCATCTTGTTTTTAACGGGGACAAATAAAAAAGGCCTGACTTAATCAGGCCAATGGAACAAGCAGAAAGTTATCGAAAATCAGGCAGGGTTTTTAGCGCGGTGTACTCCGACTTTATTTTTAAAGATTGCTGCGTCCTTATCGCTCTCATATATCCAATATTTGTTTAGAGATTTACTGAAAAACAAAAGACATTTTCCTTTATTCTCTTTAGAAAAACGCTTTGCGTTTCGCATAAAGGTAGACCGATCTATTTTTATTTTTTGGCATAGACCCAAAATTGAAGACCCTTTAAATGTTTTGACATTCGGTTCTGGCTCTTTTGCTTTGGTATATAAAGGAATTTTTTTTGGTTTCTTTTTTTCTTCAACTGTCGTTTTGGCTTTCCAGACACTGCTGCTCTCCCCAGCGGGGTCCTGTTCTGGCGCTTGTTTCTCTGGTGTTTCGATGCTTTGCCCTACAATTATTGTTTGCTCGAAGTTCCCAAACTTTTCAATTATTAGGTTTTCAATATGCGCACGATTTCTTTTTCCTTCCCCATAATCTATTTCCGGTTTTTTCCCAATTTCCTCAAAAATACTGCATCGAAGATTTTCCCAATAGTCGTTATCCCTATTGATTTTCCCTATGCTTTCATCCCAATTTATTGCTACAATTGTCTCGAAATATGGCGTTGTTTTTTGTTCTTGGGGAAAGAATATAACTGGATGAATAAGCAGTGATAATGTACCAACCGAGGAACGATAAGGAGATGGCCATTTTAACGGAAAATGAATCGGCTTCGCGTCTAATTCGTTCCCTTTTATTTTGTAGGTTGCTAAAAGGCTTTCGTGAATCACCTGGGTTTCTGCATCGTTACAGGCTTTATTTTTTCGCATTTCATGGGGAACAATTATATGATATTTATTACTCTCTATTTTTACACGTCTTACGCCGCAATTTAGCGCTTCCAGGCAATATAGTATTGTTTTATTGGTGATTGTATTGGGGTTCGAATCGTCTGCACTGTAAGCCCATACATTATCTTTACGGAAGGAATCGGGAATTTTGAAGGCAAAAGAATAATCGCGTAATGGCAGCGGAAAAATAATAGAAACTCTTGGTTTCTTCTGCCACTGTGCATTGAAAGATTCTTGAGCTGCAAAACGTGGCTTTTCTGGCTCAAAATATTCCTTGCGGATCGCTTCGAATCCTCCCCAAATTAGAAAACGTACCGTTGTTTGTATTGCCTTGTTCAGAGCATCAATATCTTCTGGTGCCTTAAAATTCTTATCCTGCTGCCTAACAATATCGAGAAATAATTTGCTGGCTTTTATGTTTTGCAAGTGGTCTAACATACGCAGAACCTCCGTAAGGTTTTCCCGTAAGCTAAAAGAAAGGGCAGCCCAGTCACGGCCTCATGGAGCCTACTATTTTCCGGAAAGTCTTGCCGCAAGATCGATGCCACACTCAATTACAGCAAGAAATTTTTCTTTCAGGCATTTCCTCAAGTAAATTTATTCAAGCAGCACTTAATTTTTCACGCATCGGATGCTGAAACCGTAAGAATTATTGCCGTAGTTGGAACGACCTACAATCGCGCTATTGCTGGCCATGCCACGGGCCCATGAACTTGTTGCGTTATCTACCGTGGATGACCACCAGTAACCGGTGCTGCCAATGCTGCTGAATGAACCAGTGCTAACACGGTAACCTCCCGGAAGTGCCGAAAACCCGGTTGAATTTGTAGCGTTCTTATTAGGAGAAGCCCAATACGTCATGCCGGATTCTTTAAGCGGCCCTCCCGCCACATTATCCCCGCCAAGGTAGTTGCCAAGCACTTCCCATTCTGAGTCTGATGGTACGTGCCAGCCTGTAGGTGCCAGCTTACCAGTGTTCACAGCATACCAGTTGTACAATGCCCCGTAAGTATTCCAATAGGAGACAGAATTGTTATACCAGCAATATCCATCTGTCGTAAGATTGCTCCAGGCTGTACTATCTGCTACCAGATGGACTGCGGTACCATCATTATATTTTGTAGTTTTAAGATTTTCTACCATCCATACCTGAGTCCCTATGGAAACAGTATCGTACGTATTTCCATCAATATCGGTATACTGCCCTGTCGCTGTTTTTACTATGAGAATAGCCCCATTACTTGTGACACGGCTGACGCTGTTGGTAACGACAACTGCATAAGTCCCGGAATTTGTTGGCTGAACATTGGTAATGCCGTAAGAAACCGATGTCGCCCCGGAAATGATTGCCCCATTGAACCGCCACTGATACGTTGGGGCTGGAGTTCCCGATGCAGTAATACTGAAAGTCACGCTCTGTCCAAGGAGTATTGTCTGTGAAGCTGGCTGCACTGAAATCACCGGTGCAAATAAGACCGTCAGAATTGCAGCATTGCTTGTCACGCTGCCTTGACTATTACTGATCACTACCGAATATGTACTGCCGGAATCTATCGCCTGAACATTGGTAATTATATAAGTACTACCAGTCGCTCCGGAAATAGGTGCCCCGTTTTTATTCCATTGATAGGTTGGTAATGGCCAACCAGCTGCGACAACGCTCAATGTACATCTTGCACCTACTTCTTTTGTTTGAGACTGCGGCTGAGCAGTGATGACTGGTGGACCAAAAACTGTTATCTGAATGCTATCAGCTATAGAAAATAATCCGTAATTGTCCCGCACTTTAACCAATACCGGCTTAATTCCAGTGGTTAAGAACGCGACCTTGATCTTCCCGCTATCAGCACTGTCTTTGTAGTTTGAACCATCAAGCGCCCAAAAATATTTCGTTATTGTCCCATTGGTTTCCAATCCAGCTGCTTGAACATAAAATGTGTCGTTAATTGCCACCGTCGTTTCTGCCATCACCGTCACCATCGGCAGGTACGAATGTACGGTTATTATCGTAGTGTCAATTGCCGACTCACGCCCGGCGCTGTCTCGCGCTTTCACCAAAACCGTCTTTGCGCCCGCACTTGCAAATGCCATATTGATCTTGCTGCTATCCGTGCTGTCTTTAAAATCCATGCCGTCCAAGGCCCACAGGTATTTTTTTATGGTTCCATTGGTGTCGGTACCGGTTGCATGAATATAAAAACTATCAATAATCCCAACCGTCGTATCCGGCATTGCCGTCACCACCGGCGGATACCAATTTGCGCCATTTTGATCAAGCGGATTATCGTTAACAAATGGCCCTTGTTTCTGTGCGCATAAAATCAAGAAGAGGAGCGCAACCGTAGCTACTATTCCCAACACCCTATTTTTATTCATGATTTTTAGCCTATTCGTCAAATATCTCTGTACATTGTCAAAACGGGATAGAAAGCAAACATCCGATCATGAGAGCGCCTCCTGCGCCGTACAAAATGTTGCGGAACAATACATCATTCGCCGCACTTTTACCTTCGGCATTGTACTTGGCAGAATAATCGCTGAATCCGTTTGTCGTGGCCCGATAATCTGCTTGGATCTGTTTTTGGTTGTCGATGTGCTTCTGAGCAAGCGAATTCAAGTATATGCCACCACCCCAAGCGACAGCGGAGAGTCCGCCGAAAACGATTCGGCGGACCCATTGTCGGGCCTTGTCGGCAGTCTTAATAGAGTCAAAATAACTTTGAGTATGCTTTAACTTAAAAAAGTGCTCAATTGCCTGGTTCTTGACGAGAGTTATATTTTCCGTGGTGTCTTTGTAGGTGTTAAGCCTGAGTTTAAGCTGGTAGTCGCCGGGCTTCAAGTTAGCATTGTGGTATGGCGTGGTTCCATCGTCCTGACCGTTTAAGGATACTTTCGCTCCCTCGGGCTCAGACCATATCCTAAGTGTACTAAATATAGATATCATTGTGACACTGATATCTTTGGATTTACCCGGTTCAAGAGTCATGGTTTTATTGAACGCCTTGTGCACACCATCTAATTATGAGTCCGGATTTCCTGAAAAACGGGTAACACTTTTTTGTTAATGGTGACGGTAATAGAGCCGTTTTTGCGCAGCCAGGATTCGACGGCGATACGCCATGCGGAT
>JAQUMP010000035.1 GCA_028718065.1 Chitinivibrionales bacterium
CTCTCTTGACAAGCAGCGAAAAACTCGGGGGCATTGCCGAACGTTTCGGATTCAGCGACGCTTTCCATTTTTCGAAAACATTCAGAAGGGTCACCGGCATCTCGCCCCAAGCCTATCGCACCGGCCCGGCGGACGGCAAACGCCTCGCCATTTGATAATTTATAAGACCTGCGCCGCCACGTCCATGACGCGCGCCACATTCTCGATCTCGGCCGCACGTTTACCGGCGAGAAGACAATAATGATGCGAGTAAAACGCCTTCATGAGCGCGGGGCCGTCCTTTACCTTGAGCAGGCCGCCGTTGCGGCAGTCGGAGCCCTTATATTGGACATAGCCTTCCAACTCTCCGGCGATGGCCTGGATGCTTAAAAGTTCGGGGTGCAGTTTGGCGAGCGTTACGGGACCGGGGCGTATGCGCGCGTCAACGGCGTGCGCATTATCGTTTACAATAGCGAGTACTTTGGGCCGGAGCGCCCATGCCGTGCACAGGGAGCGCGGCGCCAAACCAAAAAAACCGCAGTGCACCATGAGCAGGTGGTTTTCCGGCTCGGGCACATCCGGAAACGCATCGATCTTCTCGTGTTTGCAGGCCGCGCCTCCGAGGAGGAACGGGTAAAGATTGCTCATCATGACGGGCGCGTTAAACGAGCGTTCGAGCATGAACATGGTCATAAGCGAGAGCGTATCGGCCTCGCAGGCCCCGATAAGCCGGCGCTCCCGGTAAAGAAGGTCCCACGCCAGGCAGGGCGTCGTATCGGCGTACTCCGATTCGTTAAGGCAATTAATGCCGGCCCCCTGGATTGAGCGGTCTTCGTCCAAATCGCGCCTGACGGCAAGGTAAAGCTTGAGCGCCGCGGCGACCGGTTTGTTTCCCAGGCCCCGCACCGGCAACAAGCGGTTCTTGAGGGCCGCCCGCGCCTGCGCGTCCCCGATCTTTTTGGCGGCCGCGCCCAGCGCCTTGAAACTCTTCTTTACAATGCGTATTCCGAATTTCTCCCGGATCAATTCCGCGGCACGGTCCTCCCACCACCAGAAACGCTTGAAAATATCGGGCTGTTGGCCGCCGATTCCCGGTTTATCCTGATAGACCAGGAATTTTACCTGTTTCATTTCCCGCCTGAGCGCAAGGGCGCGGCAGATTTGTTGGGCCTGGCTGAGGTCGTAGGGGGCGAATACCGTTAGCCCCAGGGAGCGCATGAAGGTAACGATTTCCCAATCCCAGATGTGGACCGTGCCGAAATCGGAGGTCATGACCAGAACGGGGAGGGCGATTTTCTTGAGCGCGGAAAGCGCCGAGAAGGCCGCGCCGGTAAGTTGCGGAAAAACCAACGCCTCCGCCGCGGCCGGGATTTTCGATCCGAGCGCAACGGGGGCCAAAACTTCGGCCTCGTCTGAGAGCAAGCTCTTTACAAGCGCAAGATGCTTGCTGAATTCCGGGTCCATTCCCGGCTTGAAATAAACAGGGCAAAGCACGGATTTCATAATTTTCCTTCAGCCCAGTACAACGACTTTGCCGCTCTTGGCGGAGCGCAGGCCCGCATCCAGGATTTCCATTTCCTTCACGCCGTCATGGAAGTTGGGCTCGATTTTGGTTTTGGAACAGACGGCCTTTACAAAGTCGACAACGGCATGCACGAACTCGTGCTCGTAGCCGATGATATGCCCCGGCGGCCACCAGTTGGCCACGTAGTCATGCACGCCTTCGGTGGCGATGATCGTGCGAAAACCCTGCGCGTCGGCCGGATCGCCGCCGTCAAAGAACTTGAGCTCGTTCATGCGCTCCAGGTCGAAGAGTATGCTGCCCTTGCTCCCGTAAATCTCAAAATAATTATAGTTTTTCCGGCCCAGGGCAAAGCGGCTGGCCTCAAAACTCCCGAGGGCGCCATTGACAAACTCCACCGTCATGAAGGCCGCGTCTTCCACGGTCACGGCGCCCTTGGCCACGCCCGCCGATTTTCCGTTAAAGGTTCCCGAGGCCGCCTCGTCGGGCAGCGGCCGCTCCTTTACAAATCGCGCAGTCATGCAGGCCACCGTGCGGACGTCGCCCACCAGGTAGCGCGCCAGGTCCACGCTGTGCGAGTTTAGGTCGCCCTGCGGGCCGCTCCCGGCGAAGCGCTTTTGCAGGTGCCAGGTGAGCGGAAAATTCGGATCGACGATCCATGATTGCAGGTAGGCGCCGCGCCAGTGGAATACGCGGCCGATCTTGCCGTCGTCGATGAGTTTTTTCGCCAGGCGCACCGCGGGGCAGCGGCGGTAATTGTGGTTTACATAGTGCGTAACGCCTTTCTTCTCCGCCTTCTCATACATCTCCCGCGCCTGCGCAAGGTTCATGGCCAGCGGCTTCTCGCAAAAAATGTGCTTGCCCGCGGCGATGGCCTCCAGGGCGATTTCATAATGCAGGTGCTGGGGCGCGCTGATGTCAACGATGTCCACGTCGTCGCGGCGGACCATTTTTTTCCAGTCTTTTTCGGTGTGCTCCCAGCCCCAATGGTCCGCGAATTTCTTGAGCGATTCCTGGTTTCGGCCGCAGGCCACTTTAAGGACCGGCTGCGCGTCGAGGTCGAAAAACAGGGGCGCCGCCCTCCAGGCGTTGCTGTGGGCCTTGCCCATGAACTTATAACCGACGATGCCGACGTTCAGCTTTTTCATGTTTATTCCCTCTTATTTTAGACTCTTGGCAATGCGCCGCAGGGCTTTTACGCTCTCCTCAACCGCCGCGTCCTCATTGTTCTTGTAATCGGGATGCAGAAAGTCGATCTCCACCGCCAGGAAGCCCTGGTAGCCGGCCGTCTTGAGCAGTTGCGCGAGTTTGCGGTTGTCAACCAGGCCCTCTCCCACCGGCGTGCAGGAGAAAAAGTACCAGTCATCCACCGACGCCTGGCGGTTGGGCTTAAGGTCCTTAATATGCGTCGCCAGGGTATATTTTGCGAGTTTCTCCATTCCCTTGATCGGGTCGTCCAGCACCCGCATAAAGTTGCCCGTGTCGAAGTTTATCCCGAAATAGGGGGAGTTTACATTGCGGATAAGGCCGAGCATCTCGTCGGCGTTAAAGTCGATGTGGTTCTCGTCGGCGATGCGCACGTCGCGCCGGGCGCCCTCTTTGACCGCCTCCTTGAACATCGCGGCCAGCTTTTCCAGCATGGGTCCGTGCGGCTCGTTGCGGAACTGAAGGCTGGCGCCGCACACGCGCATGACCTTGGCGCCGATGGCGGCCGCGTACTCGATGCTCTTGAGCATGTCGGCGAAGGCCCGCTCGTTGCGCCCGCCTTCAAGGCCATCGGGGTGGCCCCAGGCGAAAACCCGGTCCAACTTGTATTCGTCAAGCATTCCCTTGATCTCGCTCAAGTAAGCCGTATCGAAGCGTGGAATAAAGCAGGACTCCAGTGAAACCCCGTCTACCGTTAACTCCTTCGCGCGTTTTATAAACCATTCGAGCGTCAGCTTTTTTGACGGTTTTTTCTGCCGGGCGTACACTTCGCCGAAAAACCGATGATAACAGTAACTGTCGATCCCGATTTTCATGGTACAACCTTTCTGATTGGGGCTTCTTTTTATTAATCACGTATCAATATCGTTTTTCCCTTAGTCCGTGAGCCCGAACCCATAAGCAAACAAACCGGTTTTTCCATCACCGACGTTGATCGGTTCGTCGCCGGCGTTATTGGGCCAGGTTACGGCCAGCTTGCCGGAAAATTTGCACCCCTGGTCGGCGTACAACAATTCGCCGACGCCCCTGCCTTCGGTGCCGGGCAGGCAGGCCCAGATAAACGCGTCGCAATTAGGCAGGACTCCCGATATGTCAAGCGGCCGCCCGGCGATGAGAATGCCGATGACCTTTTTGCCGGCGGCGTGCGCGGCCGCGACCTGGTTTAGGACGGTCTGGTTGGTAACGGTTGACGAATCGCCCGGCAAGGCGACATTGT
This sequence comes from Chitinivibrionales bacterium, assembly GCA_028718065.1. GTDB lineage: Bacteria > Fibrobacterota > Chitinivibrionia > Chitinivibrionales > FEN-1185 > JAQUMP01. Next base: position 3,924 of record JAQUMP010000035.1, read on the forward strand.
TAAAACTCGTTTCGGCATAGGGGTTTTCGCTGAGTACCGCGACAATATAATCGGAATTGCCCACGGCGCTGGGGCTCGCGCTGAACGTAACGGCGCCGGTGGTAAGAGCCTGCATGCCCTGTTTGATGGTGGTGCCGCCGGTGGTCGGCGCGCCCCGCGCGCCCTGCCATTGCACCGTCCAGCCGCCGCATTGCAGGCCCACGTCGTCGCCGGCCTGCCCCCATATCGCGACACTGGCGTTCTTGGGAATAGGAACAAGGGCGTTTTCGTTCTTAAGCAGGACCAGCGAGGCCCTCACGCAGGCGCGCGCAACGTCGCGGTGCGCAGCGCAGCCCACCAGTGCGGTGAGCCTGCGGTCCGTCAATTGCCGAATGGGATCGAACAGGTTCATCCAGTATTTTACGCGCAGCACGCGTTTGCAGGCGTCGTCGATCCTTGCTTGGTGCTGGGCATAAAAACCGTTGATGGTCGCTATGATTCCGGTGCCGACCGAAGGCAGCATGGGCACGTCCACTCCGGAATCGAGGCTGCCCGGAAGGACCACGCTCTCCCAGTCCGAAACGATAAAACCCTTGAAGGCGGGATTGCCCGGCGCGGCGGATTTGAGCCAGTCGGTCATGAGCGTTTTGTTAAGATACATTTTAACGCCGTCGCACCAGCTTGACATTGAGGACATGATGGTCGCAACGCCCGCGTCGACCGCGGCGGCATAGCCGGGCAGGTTGATGGCGCGCGCCGCGGAATCGCCGTCCACGGTCACGCCCGTGTTCAGGCCGCCGATGGTGTTGCCGTCCCCCGCAAAATGTTTACAGCATGCGGCATAGGCCGTGGGCAGCGACAAATCGGTGGTTTGACAACCCACGACGGCATTACGTGCCATGAGCCGCGTGCGTTCGGGCGTTTCGCAGAAGCCTTCATAGGAGCGCCCCCAGCGGTCGTCGCGGACAACGGCGATGCACGGCCCGAAGCCCCAGTTACAACCGCAGCCGCGGACTTCGAAGGCGGTCACCCGGTAGGCTTTTTGAATGAGCACCGTGTCCTGGATCGCGCCCATTCCCAAATTGTGCGGAAAAATGACCGCGCCCGGAAGCGCGCTGGCGCCATGCACGAAATCGTAGCCGGCAAGGACCGGGATTTTTCTGGCGGTGCTTTTCATCGCGTTTTGAATATTGTCAAGATTGTCGGCGCAGGTCGCCGCGGTATAGGCGGATAGTGAGCCGCCGCCGCCGAAGATAAGGCCGCAGTTATTCCCCGATACGGCGCCGGCCGTCGGCGTCAGCGGCATGCAAAGCAGGCCGATTTTTTCGGCTTGGGTCATTGTACCGAAAAGCGAGTCGATTTTGCCTTCGATATCGACCGGCGCAAGCGTGACGTTTCCGACATTGTCGGAATACGTTTGGATAGGCACGTACACCGCGGCGAAGCCGGTCTTGCCGACGCGGATGGAATCGATAAAAGCGAGCTTTTTAGAGAGGATTATCGGCGCATCTGACGGCAAAATGCTATTGATAAATAGGGAGCCGCTCCCGATGCCGGCGTTGGCCAGCTTGCGGTAAATCACCTGGCGGCCCGCTTTGATTCTTATCAAGTAAATTGATTTTGAAAACCTGGAGACCACGGGCTCAAGCGTGTAGGCGCCTTTTTGGATTTTGGCATTATTTACCGATGCGACCTCTTTTCCGCCGACATCGAAAATGGTTATGGAAACCGGACCGTCGCCAAGGAGCGTGATGGCTGCGTTCTGTTGAAAAGGTTGAATCGCTCGCGTTGGATTGCCGAAGGTGCCGTCGGCCCTGGAGAAATCCCATGAGAGCCGCTGCGCTAAGTTCTGGTAGGTGATCGTGGCGGCAGCAAGGGGTTGCCCGCCGACGGTAATGACTTTTCCCGAAACCGAAAAATCGCCGCTCTGTGCGAACAGGGCGGCGTGTGCCAGCAGGACAACCACGACGGATGCACCCTTTTTGAAGCTTGGCATTACTCAGGCATCCTTTTTAGCGTTTGAGGCTATTGCCTTGAATGCGCGATTAAAACGCCGTGGCCCGCCTGCTCGAAAGATTGCACCTTCCGGCCGAACACATTGTACATATCCATGGAATTGAATTTGGCTAAAGATGCGCGTGAGCCGGTTGTAAAGACGATCGTATTTTTTCCGGAAACCGGATTTAAGGTATTGGCCGTTTTTTTACCGGCAATAACCGCCGTGGGATGGCCCAGCGAACTGCTTTTCATTAAGGGACACATGCACATGGCCCGCGCCGCATACACGACATCTTTTATAGGGTCCCATGCGTAGGGAGCGCTGTAGCCCGGATCGTAGTACCAGCCCTTGGTATTATTGCAATTCGGGGCCCATCCCGCAATTTTCGTCCATGACGTGCCGGCATTAAAGCTCCGGAAGGGGCCATTCTCGGTCACCAGCACCATCGTGTTTTCGTCCGCCCCGAAAAAAGGGCCTTGATGTTCGTAATCGATGATATCCCCTTCCACATTATTTGCATCGGGCGGCGTTCCCTGCGCCTGCCACGTGGCGCCCTTGTCCTTGCTCACAAAAATCCCGTTGGCGGTGCCGATGTAATACGTTCCTTTAAAATAAACCGGCACATGGCTTAACACATGCGCGTCCGAAACATGCGTCCACGTTGCGCCGCCATCCGTACTGCGGCTGATGCCGGTATTGGGCGCGGTATGGTTCTGGCTGCCGGCATTCGCGCTGTAAACAAACGTGGTGGAATCCATCACGCCGATCATGCAGGCGTCCGTATTAAGAAAACTGGTGTTCTGAATGGTTATCGAAAGCTTTGTCCAATGCGCGCCGAGGTCCGTGGATTTATAGACATTGTTGGTCCCGAACTGCAGGGCCAGCATTACCTTTGGGTTGTCCACGGTCCAGTCTACCGATCCAAAGGTCCATCCATCGCCCGTGTAATTTATTTTGGTCCAGGTTGCGCCATCCATCGTGCAGGCCCCATTGCCATAAACCGAAAAGACCGCCACGCGCTGCGGATGGTTCTGGTCCACTTGCATGCTCCACTCGCTCGCGCATTGACCGCCCACGATGCCCTTGGCGACTTGCGTATAGGTTGTACCCTGGTTAAAACTATAAAACAGCCCGTTCAGGTTAACGCTCATGTACATCTCCCCGGTAAGCCGGTTCGTGCAAACGCCGCCGACCCCAACGGTGGAATCCCCTACCGGCGGCCCGTAGAGAAAATTGGATGAAATGTCCGTCCAGGAGACGGTTTGGGCCGGAGTGGAAACCAACAGGGCCGACAAGCTCAGAAGACAGCCGATAACGCACGCTCTTTTTCTCATACGCAAACTCCTTTTGAAAATAGTAAGGTTTTGGTGTTTTTGCCGTTGCATTTTACAAAAGCGCAAACTTAACAAATGATATTTTACCGTCCGCGACCGTGCGCACTAAGTCGTAGTCCGTTAACACGTTTGTGGAACCCAGCAGCGTTGAGCCCGAATCGATTTGCAGCGTCACGCCGCTCTTTAAACGGATGCTGCCGGAGTAGAATATTTTTTTTCCGGTGAGGAGCACCGTGGAGCCTTGATATTTGGCGGCGCTATCAATCGCCATCTGGATCGCCGCTTTATCGTTGGTCGTTCCGTTTCCCGCGGCGTTAAAGGGGGCGTTGGAAACATTATAGGTGGCGCTTTGGATAGGGGCCGTGCCAAAGGCGCCAAAGAGAATGAGGACGGCAAGCGCTAATTTATTCATGCCCTTTTTCCGTTTATCGAATAATGCACCATAATTTATCCATCTTGTTCAATATATTTATAAAAGTCTTGCCGGGCAACCCGCAATAAATTACTATTATTAATATTATTGAAACAGATTACAACGGAACAATTTTATGAAATCCAGCCTGCTCGTTGTTTTTAAGGCCTATCAATATCTCAAGCAAGTCGCCGAAAACCTTGTTGCCAACGGCAAGGAGAGTTTTCCTCCGGTCCGCGCGCTTGCGGCGGAGGCGGGCGTTTCGTTTATGTCTATCGTGCGCGCGCTGGAACTCATGAAGGCGGAGGGAAATGTCGTGGTAACCGGTAAAGGCCGGGGCGCAACCATTAAATTGGCGCATCCCTCCCTTGCCCAAAAGAGGCCGGCCCTCTTGATTTTAAGGGAAAAACCGCGGGAATACCGCTGGGAAAAAATAGCGCGCTTTATTGCGGACGATATTTTAAACGGAACCTACGCGGAAAACCGGAAATTGCCCTCGTTTAAAGAATTGCACCTGCGTTTCGGCGACTGCTATTACACGCTTGTAAAGGCCATAAAGGCGCTCACGGCAAGCGGGCTTATCCGGGAGTCCGGTAACCGCTACACGGTAACGCCGCTCACGCGGCCTTCGCGTACCACGGTATATTTGTTCGTGCCCGAAGTCATGCTGCCGGAACACATCAGCATCCAGGACGAACGGCACCGCGACTTTTTACGCCTGATTGAAGTGGAGTGCAAGAACCACTCCCTGAATTTAAAGATCGTCAACATTAATAATTATAACGGGCAAGCGCTTGAGCGCGAATATAAGACCGACGCGCTCAGCGCGATCGTGTATAGCGATCCGGTGCTGGCAAAGGCGCTCCTCGATTTTCTGATTCCCTTAAAGCACCCTATTGCCTTTATTGACGAATGGGAATATTACCGCGCCTTTGAGGCGACGTACCACCGCACGCACAAAAACGTCCGGTTTTTCCTGGCGGCCGATTCGGAAGCCGCCGCGAAAAATATAGGGAAAATGCTGCTGCGGCTGGGCCATCGCCGCATCGCCTATATTTCCGTTTATGGCGCCGAACAATTTTTATTTTCGAGGCACCGGTACGAAGGCCTCTGCGCCGCCTACCGCGCGGCCGGCATGCGCGATGGGGTTACGGCGTTTATTTCAAATGAACTGGAGGGCGCGCACGGTCGCAAGCCGGCGGAAGAAAACCTGGCGGACCGGCCGGGGTGGCGCGGCATCTGCGACAGGGTGCAAAAATTTATTCCCATCCATTCGGATGAGAATGTCCGGAAATTAACTTCTACTTTGCAAACGATTTCCGACCAGGAGTACTTTCGGCAATTGTGCCTGCCGCTGTTTGAGCGGGCGCTCAAGGACCCTTCGCTTACGGCATGGGTGTGCGCCAACGATCAAATGGTATTCTGGGCCCATGACTTCATTACGGCCCGCCATAAAAAAATACCCGGCGATCTTTCGCTGGTCGGTTTCGACGACATGTTTTATGCGCTCCAGGACGACGTAACATCCTATAATTTTAACAACCCCACGATCGTGCACCGGGTATTTCAATACATTTTAAACCCCTTGTCGGACGCGATGGCGAACAAAAATGAGCCCATCGAGATTCCGGGGCATATCATGCAGCGCGGCAGCGTGGGGCAGGCGCCGGACGTCTCCTGAGCGCGCAATCGCACGGTTCGTTTTCGGGTTATTTTATATATTCCATCGGTTTACATAATGCCATAACGTTCTCGGTGGGCGTTCCCGACGGGATTTCACAGCCGGTATTGACCATGAATGGGTTTCCAACCGCTTCGTAAACCTTGCGGAGGTTTTCCCGGATGATTTGGGGCGTGCCGAACCGAAGCACGGCCACCGGATCAAGATTGGCGCCGATGGCCGCCCCGTGGCCGATTTTATCGCGGACCATGCGCGGATCGACCATGGAATCAACATCCAGGACGTCGATCCCCAGGCCGGCGATTCCCTCAAGTAAACCGGTTATGTTGCCGCAGATGTGCAGTCGAACGATTCCGCCCATTTTTTTTATCGCCGCAACGATCTTTTTTTCGCGCGGCTGGACCAGGCGCTCGTACAAATCCGGCGCGATCTGGCTGGCAAGGGCGTCACCCATGCCGATGGTATCCGCGCCTGCCTTGAGCTGCGCCGCCGCGAAGGCAATCGCAACCTCGACGCAGCGGTCCATAAGTTCGATACAAAAGGGTTCATCTTCATACAAATCCGTTAAAAAATTAGCAACCCCGCGCAAATCAGCCGCTTCGGCGATCGGGCCTTCGATCCAGCCCATGATTGAATGCTCGGTATCGGCGCGTTTTTTATAGGTTTTGATGGCATTGACCCGGTCGACCATGCGCGCCGATATATTTGGATCGGGACGTAATAAACGGGTCAAATCCTTGTTCTGGGCCAGGGGAAAATCACGGCATCGGGGAACCCCGTCTTTGAGGAATTCGATCTGCGCTCCAAACCCGGATGTTTCGCGGTAGGGGTCGGAAATCGTGCTGAGTTGGTCCATGCCGAAGTCCGCGGCACAGCGGTAATTCGCTTCGACCAGCACGTTGAAATCCGAGGCAAAGGCGCCATAGTTCGAACCGATATATTCGGCCGCGAACTGCATTACAATAGGAATACGCGGCAGAAAATCCACCGGTCTGGAATTGAGCACGTTCGTATACCGCTGCAAGCCGTTCATTGGTAAATTCTCCTCCCTATCGCTATATCCGGTGTGGGTTCAACCTCAAAGGCGCTCCACCGGATTATTTAAGCACGATACGCCGGACAACGGTTTGCCCCGCGCAGCGCACATTGACAAAATAAACTCCCGCGCTCAAACTTCGGGCGTCGATGACACATCGGTTTCCACCGTTTGCCTGCAGGGAACGGACCAGCGCACCCCGGGCGTCAACCAGGTCGGCCGATAGGGGGCCAGGCCGTCCGGCAGTAATGACGACAAGCCGTTTGTCAAGCATTACCGCCGCCGGCTCCGTAGTCGATTTTACCGCCGGCACGGCAACGCCGGTAGGAGCCGCCGCGGAAAGCCGGACCATGAAAACATCGTTAGGCGGCACGGGCGCGGGAGTCGTAAGAGAATCGCCCGCAATCCAGGCGCCCAGGTCCTTTTTCCCCCAGAGGTCCCGCATATAGTAGCTCTTCCCTGCGGCCATTCCCCCACCAACCGACGCTATCTGCGCGGTGGAAATGCTTATCCTGGTCGCCGAATTATTACTGCGGTTAAAAAACAATATCGCGTAATCGGCGTTGTTCGTGTCTTTAAGCTGCTTCACCCACACTTCGTTACCATTGGCGCTTATAACCCTTCTTCCCTGAATGACGCCGAGCTTAGTCACGCCGCCGAGAGTGTCCTGATCGACTGCCGTTACTTCCTGATTTGTCAATATTGCTTTTGTGGAGTCGTCCATATTCCTGATATCGTTGCCGACAATCAAGGGAGCGGCCATCATGCACCAGAGCGAAAAATGGGCCCGGCCCTGGGTATTGGTCATTCCGTTCCCGACCTCCAGCATGTCGGGATCGTTCCATGCGCCGATACCGGAATAAGGGTAATAAGCGCAGTTCTGGTCCATATTACCCAATGCGCTTAAAAACCCCGGGGTGATGTCTGTGGTCGTCCGCCACATATTCCCAACGGTATCTCCCCATTGCCACGGGCTTTCCATTCCCCATTCACAGAGGCTGAATACCATCTCGTTCGCCGTGGGCACCTTGGGCAACATGCGCGCAACGGCAGCATGAAACTGGGCGCCGATCGAGCGGTATATCGCTTCAAACCCCCCGTATACTCCGCACCTGTCAACTTTGACAAAATCTACTCCCCAGGCGACAAACGAATCGGCGTCCTGCGCGGTATGGTCCCCCCCGCCGCCGGCATTGCCGAAGTTGAGCCCCGGCATGAATCCTGAGCAGGAGCCCATTATGCCGGTATAAACGCCGAGCTTAAGCCCTTTGGCGTGGAGATAGTCGGCAACGGGTTTTAATCCGTGGGGAAAACCCGCGTTCGCAACGAGGCCGCCGTTGGCGTCACGCATCTGCGCAGCCCAGGCGTCGTCGAGATTCACATACCTGAATCCGGCGTCCCTCATGCCGGTGGATACCATGGCGTCGCCAAGCCCTTTCATCAATGTTTCATCGAGAGGACCGTGCATATTTCCGACAGCGAACCAGTTCCAGGTGTTAAATCCCATCGGCGGCGTACGGGCAACGCCGTTATTGAGGGCATTGGTTTCCGACGCATTAAAAACGCCCAGCAACGCTCCGGCGATTAAAAGCCTGATCCCTATTTTAAAAGAAATCATGATGAATACTCCTTTTCCGCTTATGCAGGTGTGCATTTCCCCTATTGCACTTAATGTATTCATAAAGTCCTTGCGCGGCAACCGGCTATTTATTAATATTATTAAGGTTATATAACAGATAAAATATGGCAATAAAATGAAATCGAACCTACCCGTTGTTTTTAAGGCCTATCAATTTCTCAAAAGTGTTGCCGAAAACCTTGCCGCCGATTCCGAGGATACCTTTCCAACTATTAGCTCCCTTGCCCTGCGCGCGGGTGTTTCGTCCATGTCCATGCTGCGCGCCCTGGAGTTTATGAAGGCGGATGGAAAAGTTATCGTGAGCGGTAAAGGCAAGGGCGCAATCATCAAATTGGCGCATCCATCCCTTTCAGAAAACGGGCCGAAAAAAGGCGCTGCAATTGTAAAGGAACTACCGCGCGAATTTAGATGGGAAAAAACAGCCGCCTTGATCGCGGAGGATGTTTTAAACGGAAAATACAGGGGCAAGGGCAAACTGCCTTCCTTCAAGGAACTGCACCTGCGTTTCGGCGACTGCTATTACACCCTGGCAAAGGCAGTTAAGGCGCTCGCGTCAAGCGGGCTCATCGCGGAATCCGGAAACAGGTATGTGGCAGCGCCGCTGGCGCGGCCTTCGCGCACGACGATTTACCTGTTCGTTCCCCAGGTCATGCATCCGAAACATATCAGCATCCAGGACGAGCGGCACCGCGACTTTTTACGCCTGATTGAAGTGGAGTGCAAAAACTACTCCCTGAATTTAAAAATCGTCAATATCAATGATTATAACGGGAGCACGGTCGCGCGCGAATACAGGGGCGACGCTCTCAGCGCGATCGTTTATTGCGACGCATGGATGGCCCCCGCGGTCCTCGATTTTCTGATCCCCTTTGACCGCCCCATCGCCTTTATTGACGAATGGGAATATTACCGCGCCTTTGCGGCAACCCACCACCGCACGCACAAAAACGTCCGATTTTTCCTGGCGGGCGACTCAATGACTGCCGCGAAAAGCGCAGGGGAAATGCTGCTTAAACTGGGACATCGCCGTATCGCCTATATCTCCATTTATGGCGCCCCGCATTTTTTATTTTCGAGAAATCGTTACGAGGGACTGCGGGCCACCTACCGGGCGGCAGGTATCCGCGACGGCGTTACGGCGCTGATATCCAATGAATTAGAGGGCACTCCAGATCACAAGTCACCTGGAGAAAGAATGGCAGGGCGACCGGGGTGGCAGGGCGCCTGCGACGCAGTGCAAAAACTTGTTCCTCTTCATTCAAAAAAAACCGTCCGGAAATTAATTGCCACCTTGCAAACAATATCCGCCGAAGAATATCTCCGTCAATTATATCTGCCGCTTTTTGAGCGGGCGCTCAAGGACGGCGACCTTACGGCATGGGTCTGCGTGAACGATCAAGCGGCATTCTGGGCCAAAGAGTTCCTTAATACCCGCCGTAAAAAAATCCCCGGCGATCTTTCGCTGGTCGGCCTGGACGATATGTTTTATGCGCTTCAGAACGAGATAACATCCTACAATTTTAACAACCCCACGATCGTGCACCGGGTATTCC